>JAEZIU010000083.1 GCA_023436485.1 Bacillota bacterium
GCTTCAGGTGGAGGAACAGGAAGAACATTGCATCCTGACAATATGGCTGCAGGACCTGCTTCATACGGCTTAACAGATTCAATGGGTAGAATGCACGGAGATGCTCAGTTTGCAGGTTCATCTTCAGTTCCTGCTCACGTTGAAATGATGGGTCTTATCGGAGCCGGTAACAACCCAATGGTTGGTATGACAGTTGCAGTAGCAGTTGCTATTGAAGAAAGTGCAAAATAATTGATTTTGCGGAGATTCATACGAATAAATTAATGTAAATAACACAGTACACGTTGTTTTAATGAATTTTATTATGACGTGTACTGTTTTTTTATACACTTTTAGGAGGGGAATAAGGCAAAATGCAGAAGAAATTAAAACAATAGGATAATAGCTTAACTTTTAAGCAGGGATTTAATGAGTTCTTGGACAGTTGCAAGGCAAGGAATTTAAAGGAGAAGGGAACAAAAGTAAACTTCTTTTTATGCACTGGAGTAAGGCTAAATAGCTTAATCAACATAATAATAAAGGATATAGACTTGAGTAACGAGGTTGTTTATGTAAATGTAACAAAGAATAGAAAGCCGTACTTATTTTACTGTATAAGATGTAAAAAGGTCTGTTCATGGAGCGGGTGAGCAGATGCAGTTACACCGAATAAGTTTTCTATGATTTATAATGTGGAGAATAAGGTTAATTGATTGAGTTGGGAATTATTGATAAAATATACTTAGTATTACATTGTATAAGTTGAGTTACTTCATTTACATGGGTTACAAAAATCTTGTGAAGTTGTGTTAGAGGAATGTAAGTTGCAAAAAAGATGTATGTAGATTGGTTAAAGTTACGTATTCGTTTGATTGAAATGCTATTATGGGCGAATAGAACAAAGATTTTTAATTAGTTGTGAGGAGAGATTTGATATGTGTGATATTCTTTTTGAAAAGAATGAAATAATTAATTTTATTAAACAAGTTTATAAAGATGAATTAGAAATTAGTGAAGTAAATGATAACGATAATTTTTTTGAAATAGGTGGAGATTCGATATCAGCGATATTTATTTTGACTAAAATAAAAGAAACTTTTAATATTGATTTAAAAATTCGTTTCTTATACATATATTATACTCCAATTGCAATGAGTGAATGTATATATAGAATACTAAAGGGTGAGGATGTAAGTTATGAATAAAACAAGTTTTTGGGTATCAATTATACCAATTTTATCCACTTTAATACTTGTCACTTTTACATTTATTTTTAATACAATAATATCAAAATTGAACCAAAGACGAGAGATATCCTCAAAAATAATCGAACAATTTTTTAAAGCTAGAGAAGAAATCGTAAATGAAATAAGTTTATTTGCAAGTATAAAATCTATTTCAGATATTAATTTTGAGGCAATACAAAAATATTCGAATGAATTAAATAATTTGTATTATAAGTATTATGACTTTTTGCCGAGTCCTGTAAAAGATTCTATATTGTGTTTAAGGGTTACAATAATTGATAAAAAGAATAGATTATTTAAAATGGAAAATAATACTTTACAGGTAATCAAAGAAGAAGAAATAGAAAAACATATAAAAAATTCATTTCCAATAGAGAATTCAGAGTTTTTTACATACGGTATGATTCACACAAAAGAACATAATCAAAGAAGAATTGCATGTATAAATTTACAATCAAAATATGTATTGAATACTATGAATAAATTCTTTACAATGGAAAACCTTTTAAAGTGGATAAGAAATATGGAAAAAGAGAAGAAAAGCTAATTATAAAACACAGATAACCTTATTCTCTATACAAGAGTGACTAATATGGTGTTGGAGCTGTGCAATAGTTTTTTTAAACATTGCACGGCTCCTTTATGAAATTATTTCAATTTAGTCAAAAGAATATTATATATTTAAAAAGGAATTATAATATTATCCGAATGCCGTTTTAAAGATGATTTTCTCATTTTTTTGAAAAAGAGTATTGAACAAGGTAAAAAATCATATTATACTAATACTAAGGTCAAAGAAAGTCAAAATCAATTTAAATAGAGGTGATGTTGTGGCGAGCTTAAGTGATTTGATTGAGGCTTTTATAAAGCAAATGATGTCGGACACAAACGGGTCAATTGAACTGCAGCGTAATGAACTTGCAAACCAGTTCAATTGTGTACCATCTCAGATTAACTATGTTATATCTACCAGATTTACTACCGACAGAGGCTACTACGTTGAGAGCAGACGTGGTGGCGGGGGACATGTAAAAATAAAACGTATCAATATAAATATACCGGGAAATTACCTGATGCACATAGTATCTTCAATGGGTTCGAGGATATCTCAGCAATCAGCTGAAGTATTTGTAAACAATTTTGTAGATTACGAGGTTATAAGCGAAAGAGAAGGATTTTTAATGAAAGCCGCTGTCAGCGATAAGATTCTTGGCGTATTGCCAATGCCGGACAGGGATATAATCAGGGCGTCCTTGTTGAAAAATATGATTATGAGTTTACTGGTTTAGGAATATAGTTTTAAGGGTATTGTTTTTTTATGGAGGTAATTTTATGATTTGCCAGAATTGTCAACAGAGAACTGCGAATGTACATTTTACCCAGATTAATAATAACACAAAGTTGGATATCTACCTTTGTGAAGAATGTGCACAGGAAATGAGCCAGCAGGATTTTATTTCACCCTTTGGCTTTAACGACTTGATGAGCGGATTATTTGGGGCACAACTGAAACAGGAACCCGCTGTCAAGTTTAAATGCAAAAACTGCGGAATGGAGTACGATGAATTTCTTAAAACATCAAGATTGGGGTGTTCCCAATGCTACAAGGTATTTGCTGATAAACTGGAGCCTATAGTTAAAAGACTACACGGAAACGGTGAACATCACGGAAAGGTGCCTGTAAGAGTTAGTAGCAATGTGAATATCACTAATGAGATAGATAAGCTTAAAAAGCTTTTAAATGAGGCTGTTAAAGATGAGAAATATGAAGAAGCAGCAAAAATCAGAGATCGGATAAAAAGTCTGGAGGTGGGAGAATGAGTAAATTACCTGCAGAAAAAGGTCCCGAGTTTGACATTGCAGTTTCAAGCAGGGTAAGGCTGGCAAGAAATTTTGCTGATATCCCGTTTTCAGCGAGAATGAATACAAAGCATCAAGCTGATTTAATTAAAAGAATGCAGGAAATAATGTCAGGATTTACTGTTTATGGTAAGCTAATGTTTGCAGACATGAATACTTTGCATCCGGTAGACAGAATTTCACTGATGGAGCGACATCTTATTAGTCCGGAACTTGCTGAAAGTAAGGAAAACAGCGGAGCATTCATAAATGAGAATGAAAATGTAAGTATAATGGTTAATGAAGAGGATCACTTACGTGTTCAATCAATTTTTCCGGGGATACAGTTGGAAAAAGCCTACAGGGTTTGTGATGAGATTGATTCCCTTATAGCTGATAAAGCAGACTATGCTTTTGATGACAAGTATGGATACCTTACAAGTTGTCCTACAAATATAGGTACGGGAATGAGAGCGTCGGTAATGCTTCATCTGCCTGCGCTGGTTATGACAGGATATATGAAATCCATTCTGGAAAGCTGTAACAAAGTAGGTGTTACAGTCCGGGGAATATACGGGGAGAATAGTGAAGCGGTAGGAGATATGTTTCAGGTATCAAACCAGATTACCCTTGGCAGGAAAGAAGAAGAAACCATTGCAAGTATAGATGGCATTTGTAAGCAGATAATCGACAGAGAGAAGGCCTTGAGACTTCAACTATACAAGAAAAATCTATATAAATTTGAAGATAAAATTTTCAGGTCTTACGGTATTTTAAAAAATGCAAGAATCCTTACAGCACAGGAATGTTTCAAGCTACTTTCTGATGTAAGACTTGGGGTAAGTATGGGCATAATTAAGGATATAGATATAGTTACGCTCAACGAAACCATGGTGTTGTCGCAACCGGCAACACTTCAGAAAATATCAGGAAATCAGCTGGAACAGGACCAAAGAGATATAAAAAGGGCTGAATTGATCAGAATGAAAATTACAAAATAAGTATACGAGAGGTGATAAAATATGTATCAACGTTTTACAGAAAAGGCAGAGAGGGCAATAAGTTTTTCCCAGCAGACTGCTGTAGATTTAGGACATAATTATGTCGGTACTGAACATATACTCTTGGGACTTGTAAAAGAAGGAACAGGTGTTGCAGCTAGGATACTTCAGGGCCAGGGGATAACAGAGGAGAAAATTCTAAAGGAAATCGAAGAACTTATTGGAAAAGGGGATGCCGAGGGTACACAGCCTGTAGGGTTTACTCCCAGAACTAAAAGGGTGCTTGAGCTTGCTTTTAAAGAGGCAAGAAGAATGGGACAGGGGTACATTGGTACAGAGCACTTGCTCCTAGGGATTATGAAAGAAGGAGAAAGTGTTGCAGTCAGAATTATGATGGATTTGGGAGTCGATCCTCAAAAGCTTCTGAATGAACTTGTGAAAATTCTAACTGAAGAGGCTCCCGGCTCCAACGGTTCCTCAAAAAGCAACAGTTCAAACTCAAATACTCCGACACTGAACCAATTTGGCAGAGATTTGACAGATATGGCGAGGGATGGAAAAGTTGACCCTGTTATAGGACGTGATAAGGAAATAGAGAGAGTTATTCAGATTCTTAGCAGAAGAACCAAAAACAACCCGTGTCTAATAGGTGAGCCTGGTGTTGGTAAGACCGCTATTGCAGAAGGTCTGGCTCAAAAAATTGTTGAAGGCAACATTCCTGAGATTTTGAGTGACAAAAGAGTTGTTACACTTGATTTATCCTCAATGGTTGCAGGTGCAAAGTACAGGGGAGAGTTTGAAGACAGACTTAAAAAGGCAATGGAAGAGATTCGAAAGGCGGCAAACGTAATATTATTCATTGATGAGCTCCATACTATTGTAGGTGCAGGAGCAGCCGAAGGTGCCATAGATGCATCAAATATACTCAAACCATCCCTTGCAAGAGGTGAAATTCAGGTAATTGGTGCTACAACTTTAAATGAGTACAGAAAACACATAGAAAAGGACGCAGCCCTGGAAAGAAGGTTTCAGCCTATTACCGTAGGAGAGCCTTCAAAGGAAGAGGCTGTAGAAATATTAAAGGGTGTGCGTGACAAATATGAGGCACACCATAGAGTAAAAATAACCGATGATGCACTTGAAGCCGCAGTCAAGCTTGGGGACAGATATATAACAGACAGGTTCCTGCCGGACAAGGCTATAGACTTGATTGATGAGGCAGCTTCGAGAATAAGACTCAAAACCTTTACTGCTCCACCTGATTTAAAGGAAATGGAAGAGCGGGTTGAAAAGCTTAGTAAGGAGAAAGAAGATGCCATCAGATGTCAGGAATATGAGAAAGCTGCAAGAATAAGGGATGATGAGCAAAAGCTTAAAAATGAGCTTGATAAGATACGGGATCAATGGCACCAGAAAAATCAAACCAAAACAGATACTGTTACGGAAGATGACATAGCTGATATAGTTGCCAGTTGGACAGGAATACCTGTAAAGAGGCTTGCAGAAGAAGAATCTGAGAGACTCCTGAAAATGGAGGAAACACTCCACAAACGTGTAATAGGTCAGGATGAAGCGGTAAAATCCATATCAAGGGCAATTAGAAGAGGACGGGTAGGGTTGAAAGACCCTAAAAGACCGGTTGGATCATTTATATTCATGGGCCCAACGGGAGTCGGTAAAACTGAGCTTTGCAAAGCATTGGCAGAAGCAATGTTTGGCGATGAAAAGTCAATGATTCGTGTTGATATGTCTGAGTTTATGGAAAAACACAGTGTATCCAAATTGGTTGGGTCACCACCGGGTTACGTTGGTTATGATGAGGGCGGACAGCTTACTGAAAGGGTTAGAAGAAAGCCGTACTCAGTACTTCTGTTTGATGAAATAGAAAAGGCACATCCTGATATTTTCAATATACTGTTGCAAATACTGGAGGATGGCAGACTTACTGATTCACAGGGACGTGTGGTGGATTTCAGAAATACCATTATAATCATGACCTCAAATGTGGGAGCAAGAACTATTACTGAGCCTAAGAGACTTGGATTCTCAGCTTCAAACGATGAGAGCGCAAAGAATTATGAAGATATGAAGAATAATGTAATGGGTGAGCTCAAAAAGATGTTCAGGCCGGAGTTCCTTAACAGAATTGACGATATAATTGTTTTCCACCCGTTGAGTAAGGAAAACATAAGAGAAATTGTACGTCTCATGCTGGATGTTCTTATAAACAGACTCGAGGCTAATGAAATAACAATGGAAGTTAGCGAAGAGGCTATGGGCTATCTGGCTCAAAAGGGTTTTGACCCAGTGTTTGGAGCAAGACCTTTAAGACGTGCAATACAAAGCATGGTGGAGGATAAGCTGGCGGAAGACATGCTTGAAGGCAAGGTAAAGGCCGGAGACAGCATCAGAATAGATTTTGACGGAGAAAACATTATTGTTAATAAGAAGTAGGATATTTTAAAATGTATTCATAATTTAACACCTAATTCAATTGAAGTGCATCCCAAAATGCTGGATTTCCTATCTGACATTTGGGGTGCACTTTCTTGTATGGTAGAATAGGTTGTTTTTGAGAAAGGGAATATTATATACATATTGTGAATAGGAAATAATAATATTTGGAATAATATTAAGAAAATTTGATATAAAAAATACCGATTTTTGATTTTAATATTCACATTTGAGCTATAGAATGCTATTATATTATTGCGGAGGATAATTATATGGAGAATATAGTAAGATTGCAGGAAATTGAAGTAAGAGACTTTAAAAATGTATCTAAGGGTATATTAGCATTTGATAGTTATAAAAAGGAGAAGTTTTTTTTAAATCCATACAGTGCTGATATATTAGGCTTGTATGGTCAGAATGGCTCTGGAAAAACAAGTATGGTTGAAGCAATAGATATTTTAAAGTCAATTTTATCGGGAGAAGAACTTGATAAAAATATAAGAAATTTATTATCCTGTAATGTGAATTCTTCATTCTTTAAATATACATTTACTATTCAAATTGGTAGTAGCAAGTATATGGCTTACTATAGTTTTAAGCTTAGATGCAATGATGAAGAAGACAGGGTAGAAATATATGAGGAATGCATCAAGTTTTCAGAGATAGATATTGAGAACGAAAAGATAAATATGGCTAAAACTATTATTGAGTTTTATATGGATCAAAGTTCGGAAAGTGTTTTTGGACCAGTAAAGAATTATTCACTTGTTACTAAGCAAAATGAAGAATTAAAAACAAGCTTAATGGTATCAAAAGAATTAGCAAAAGAGAAAAGTACCTCTTTTATTTTTAATAAAAAAAGTATGGGTATATTTAAAAAATGCTTTATTGGTAAGAACGAAGTTTATTTTAATATAATACGATCACTTCAAAACTATGCTGTTGCTTCCTTTGTAATAAAGAATGATTACCTTGGTCACATAGATCTTAGTTCCTTTATGCCTGTCAATTTTATGATTGAAAGTGAAAGAGGTTTGGCAAGAGGAATGTTTATCCTTAGTTTATTTGAAACAAACACAGTTACCGTAGAAATTTTTAAAATATTGAATAGCGTCATAGAACAAATAAATATTGTTCTAAATTCACTAATACCTGGTTTAACTATAGAGGCAAAGGTAATAAAAGAGGAGCTTATGGAGGATGGCGAAAAAGGCGAGGTATTTGGATTGGTTTCAGTCAGAGACAATATTAGAATCCCACTAAAGTATGAATCAGATGGAATAAAGAAAATTATATCTATTCTAAGTGCACTCACAGCGATGTACAATAATGAATCAATATGTGTTGTTATAGATGAACTTGACTCCGGAGTTTTTGAATTCTTACTAGGAGAATTGTTGGGTGTTCTGAAAGAGAAGGCTAAAGGACAGCTGATATTTACATCACATAACCTCAGAGCTCTGGAGGTTTTAGATAAGAGTGATATAATCTTTACGACAACAAATCCTGAAAACAGATATATAAGATTAAAGAATGTAAAAAAGAGCAATAATTTAAGAGATTTTTATTTAAGAGAGATTTTTTTGGGTGGCCAAACTGAATCTATTTATAACAAGACAAAAAGTTATGCCATAAGTAGAGCATTCAGGAAAGCAGGTATAAAAAATGAGTGAGGCGAGAGTTATAGTTTTCATCGTAGAAGGTTTTTCTGATAAGGAAGCACTAAATGGTATATTATCAGAGTTATTCGATGAAAAAAGGATAGTCTTTTCAATAGTAGATGGTGATATAACAACTAAGAATTCTACACAGGTAAATAATATTCGTGCAAAAATAGGTGAATACATAGATATAGCAGCACAAAAGGATAAGTTTTTAAAAACCGATATATTCAGGGTAGTACATCTTGTGGATACGGATGGAGCGTATATTCCCGATTTAAATATAGTTGAAAATATTGAGATTAAAATACTGTACACTCAAACCCACATAGAGACAAAAGATGTTAAAAGTATTATTAAAAGAAATGAAAAAAAGAGGGCAATGCTTAATATTTTGAGCACTATGACGTCTATAAACAAAGGAAAGAAAAGTATACCGTATTGTATGTATTATATGTCGTGCAATTTAGATCATGTAATACACAATGTACAGAACCTTGAAGACGATCAAAAAGTACGCTATGCAGAAGAGTTTATTGATGCATATATAGATAATCCTTACGAATTTGTTAAATTCATGAGTGAAAGCGATTTTACTGTACATAGAGAGTACCGCGATACATGGGAGTTTATTAAGTTAGGTTTGAACTCTCTGAATAGATATAGCAACTTCCATTTATTTTTTGAAGAGTAAGGCTTAGCAAAATTAAGGTAAAGGCCGGAGACAGCATCAGAATAGATTTTGACGGAGAAAACATTATTGTTAATAAGAAGTAGATAAACGACCGGTTATTTCCGAGCAATTGTATAGATAATTATAATAATTTGAAACCCCTCGATTGGTTACAGAAGTCCAACGAGGGGTTTTATAATGCCGTGATTATTTCCGCAAATTTGACTGCTTAATATCCCGAATATACAATTATTTACATTAAAGAAAGTAATTGTAATTAACCTTAAGTATTGAAAGGAAGTCTGTATTATGATTATTTATAAGCTTATAAAGACTCCGCTAAAATATTATGTATATGACAGGAATAAAAATAAAATCCTGAATATAAGTAAGGAAGAGTATCAGGAACTTTACAAATTAAGTAAAAAAGAAATTACTGAAAAAGAAGCAGTTTGTCTTAAAAAATACCAGAAGTACGGATATTTAAAAGACAGTGTTCTTGAAGAAATAATTCATCCGGAAACCCAATATATTAAGCATTATCTGGACCACAGAGTACAGTTTCTCATATTACAGGTTACACAAAGTTGTAATCTGAGATGTGATTATTGTACATATTCAGGCCAGTATAAAAACAGAGTTCATTCAGGCAAGTCAATGACATGGGAATTGGCGAAAGAGTCAATTGACTATCTATATAATCATTCAAATGAAGTTGAAAAAGTCAGGATAAGTTTTTACGGAGGAGAGCCGTTGCTTCGATTTGGCTTAATAAAGCAATGTATAGAATACATTAAAGAAGCTTATCCCGAAAGAAACACAACCTATGGAATCACTACCAATGGCACACTTCTCTCTGGAGAAATAGCTGAATTTCTTATAAGCAATAAATTTTCCGTTACTGTAAGCCTTGATGGCTCCAAGAAAGATCATGATGCAAACAGAAAATTTGCAAGTAACGGAGAAGGGAGCTTCGATACCATCATTAATAATATTAAAGAGATAAGTAAACATAATCAAGAATTTATAAAAAATATCAGATTTAATACTGTTTTAAATCCAAAATCCGATTATGGTACTGTCAGAAATTATTTCAGTTCAGAGGATGTAGTGTGCGATGCGGGAGTTGGCCTTAGCCTTATGGAAACAATCAACCATAAGGGGGATATATCCTTTAGCGATGAATTTATGAATATAAGAAGATATGACTATTTTCTATTATTAATGGCCATGATAAAAAAATTAAAAAAGGAGGCAATACCAAAGTTCATGTCTGAAATAAAGTCAGGTATAGATATAGATTATACTTCGATGGAGGATATTAACAGCCTTGGTAGGAAATGGCACCATGCAGGGCCTTGTATTGCAGGGGCTATGAGAATGTTTGTAAATACTGATGGTGTTATCTATCCGTGTGAAAAAGCAGTTGAAACCAGTGAAGCTATGAAAATAGGCGAGATGGATAAAGGTACGGATGTGAGTAAAGTGTCAAAGGTAATGAATATAGGAAAAATTTCAGAGAAAGATTGTAAAAACTGCTGGGCTATAAACTGGTGCTCTATGTGTGCATTATATGCAGAGAAGGATGGAAAATTTGACTCGGCCGCTAAAAGGAAAAACTGTTACAAATCCCTGATAGAGGCTCAAGAAAAGCTTCTGAATATATGCGCTTTAAAAGAATTCGGATATAAATTCGGGAAGGAGGAAATGTATGTATAAGCTTCTGATTTATCCTTACAGTGTAGATGATAGCTGCATTACAAAATATGGTACTATGCTCCGGGGATACCAGCTTACAAGTTTGGTTTGCTTGGAGGGTGCATATGAAAACGGCAAGGATGCAGGCGTGTTTGACGAAGTTAAAACAGGACTGATAATAACGGAGGATTATAACAGGGAAATTGATAAATGCGATGTTGTACTTATACAGGAAAAGAATTTTGATGAAATGAAGGATACATACATTAAAAAGATAAATACAGCAATAACTAAAAACAAAATTGTCATGACAAATAAGAAGATATACGATTTTTGTCTCGACCATTTTTCCGGTAATAAGAATATCCGAGTCCTAGACAATATTCAGGAGGGTAGATTGAATTATTTTACGTATGATAAGAGAATGACACAGCCGGATATTCCTGTGATAACTGTAATGTCCATGGGAGAAAGCTGCAATAAATTTGGAGTACAGCTTGATCTGAGAAAGAAATTTCAGGATAAAGGCTACAAAGTGTTACAGTTTGGTACAAAGGACTATTGTGATTTGTTCGGCTTCAAAAAGCTTCCGTCTTTTCTTATGGCAAAAAATATTTCTCTTGATGAGAAAGTATACATGTTTAATCACTATATAAACAAAGAAGTGTTAAAAGAGGATTATGATGTTGTTATCATAGGTGTGGCAGGAGGTATACTACCTGTTAACCGTTATATAACGAATTACTTTGGAGAAATTTCACTGATTGTATCTTCGGCACTAAACATAGATATTAATATATTATGTTCATACCATAATGATGACATAAAGATTGAAAATTTGCATGAATTCCGTAACTTCTGCAAAGGAAGACTGGGGTGCTTTACTGATTATTATTATATGTCTGACAGGCAATTCAGAATATCCTATGACCATGATATAGAGTATTTTATGTTGGATCGACAGCATTGCATTAATAATAAACCGGTTATTGAAGATGAAACACTGAAATTCTGTCATGCATTAGATACGGATATTAAGGAGAACATGCTTGACTCATTGATAGAAGAATTGGAAGGCAATGTAGCGCTTGTTTAAGAGGAGGAGTTTATGGAAAAAAGAGAAGTAATGAATGAAATAAAAGAAACTGTATTCAAGATAACGGGAATTAAAATAGAGGATGAAAATGATAATATTATTGGATGCCATCATAAATATCCAATTATATATGCCATTTATATTGTTAACGAACTTGAGATGATATATGGACAAGAAATAGCGGAGATTTTTTTGCAAAATGATTATACCATCTGGGAGTTAACAAATCTTGCAGATGCCATAATAAATATATGCAGTAATTCTGCGGAAAAGCTTCAGGTAGTTTAATGAGCAGGGGTATATCATTTATTCAATTAAATGATTACATAAAAAACTTTCAAGGAGGTATTTTTATGAAAAAATTATCAAAAAGAAGTGAGTTAGTACCTAACACTGTTATGGCATTTTCATGTAACTGCCCTTATAGCGACTGTTATAGCGGGTGTGTTTCAAGGTGCGCTGGAGCTCCAGGAGCAGATGGTGCTATCAACAGCAGTCTCAGTGGAAGTATGAATTATTCAGTATACTCAGCAGCTAGGGCATATGCTTGAGAAAGTTCCTTAACCAAAAAGGAGTGCCACCCGGTACTCCTTTTGTAATATGATTGAGTAGAGAACGAAGCCATAGAGTTACCCGTTACTGTTTTCCAATTCACTTATACTAATCTGTCTTGTATGGGCAGTGTGGCTCCACTCTTTGTTGTTTTTTTCCAAAAACCCTTGTATAGTAATTGGAACCCAGGTCAGGCAATAGTACGGGTAGATAACAAACCCAAGTATCACCTTCAGGCTGAACTTCTTCTCTGCCAGAATAACCAACGGGCCGTAGAGTATTTCAAAGAGGCCCATTAAATACCAGACCTGAACGGGAAATACATATTGTACGCTGTAAATAGGAAATTGAGGATAAACCGTTTGTACCCACATCATAACAGTCATTAATCCCACAAAAATAAATCTTATAGGTTGAAACAAATATAAAGCACAGTCAAGAGCAGTAAGATCACCTTTCAAAAAAGCCTTTTTGAATAAAACTCCCAGGTATTTTTGGGCACATTCAGCATGACCTTGCATCCATCTCTTTCGCTGATGCCAAGACTGTCTAAGGGTTATGGGTTTTTCATCATAAACCACGGCTTCGTGGGCCCAGCCTATTTTAACACCATTTAAGGCAAGTTTCATTGTATATTCCAAGTCCTCGGTCAGGCAGGTAGCTCCCCATTTTAAAGATTTAAGTATGGCAGTATCAATACAAAATCCGGTTCCGCACAGGCCACAGCTTAGCTTCAGGTAGTATCGGGGAAGTTGGAAAATTCTGTTTGAAAGCCAGAAAGCAATGGAATAGGAGCAGGTTATCCAGCTGTCATATGGATTTTTACTGTCAATATAGCCTTGAACCACCTTAAAACCTTTGCACATCTGTCTGTTCATTTCCAATAGAAAATTTGGAGACACCAGATTATCTGCATCAAAAACAGCGACAGCATCATAGCTTGTATCCATATGAAAAATCCTGCTAAACATCCATTCGAGTGCATGTCCTTTACCCTTCTTGGTGGCATCTTCACGGATATGTACCTTGGCTCCGAATTTGCGGGCAATTCCGGCAGTATTATCTGTACAATTATCAGCTATAACAAAGACGTCATACAAATTTTTGGGATAGTTTAATTTAAAGAGACTGTCTACGATATGACCAATTACAAGTTCCTCATTATGGGCTGCTACCACAAGGGCAAACTTTTTATCAGGAACAATAGTTTGCGATAGTTTTTCTTTCCTCTTAACCCAGCCGAAAACAGATATTCCGAAAAAATAACAACCTGCTATGAATACCAATATCTGTATAAGCTCGCTTATATAAAAGATTAAATTAAAAAATAAAGTTTGCATTATTTCCTCCAAAATAATTTATCCGAAATAGTTTGTGCATAAATAGATTAAATTATTTATATAATTTGATACTCTGTAAATTCAATTCAATATGCTATAATGAGGTAGTAAAATGCGGAGGTTTTTATGCAAAAATCATATTATAACAACGCAATCACCGGAAATTCTTCGATGTTGGCATGTTTTAGCGAAAGAGCCGAACTTTTAAGGCTTTTTTGGCCGGATATTGATTATGTACAACATTTGGATAAAATGTTTCTGGGACTATTTGAGAAAAACAAAACAGGAAGTACAGTTTGGCTTAATGACATCCGATGTGATAATCATCAGGAATACCTTCCTGATTCCAATATAATTAAAAACACGGTTACCAACTTTTTTGACGGATACAAGGTAGTGCTATATGACTTTGTACATCCTGAAATGGATGTTCTGGTTCGTAGACTTGAAATAGAGAATCTGCATAACGAAAGCAGGGAACTGGGACTAATGAGTTTTTCAGCAGCCGCCAGTAGTGATTCCGAGGTGGTATGCAGCTTGTTTGATTTCACGAATGAAGCAATAGTTCACTATATGCCGGACAGCTATATTGCCATTACGTCAGATATTCCCGTATACCAGTTTCAAATCGGGAATAATGCCAATGATGCGGCAATTAATACATACCTTTATGGCAAGGACGATATAGGAATGATGAAGGATGCTGCTGTCTCATGGGAACTGGGAGTTTTCCAGCCTCATGATGTAAAGACTTTTAATGTGTATGTATGTGCAGCAGACACACTGAAATCCTGTAAAGCACTTGTTAAAAAAGTAAAAACATTAGGAGGACTCACGGCTTTAAGGGAAACAGGACAGTACTGGAAGGACTATCTGGAGAAAACAACACAACTAAAGTCAGGTAACACACTTTTGGATGAATTGTACAAAAGGTCACTTCTTGTATTCAAGTTAATGTATAACAAGAAAAGCGGCGGGTTGATGGCTGCTCCCGAAGTAGATGAATACTTTACGAAGTGCGGTAAATATGCTTACTGTTGGGGAAGGGACGCGGCCTTTATAACAGGTGCATTGGATATTGGAGGGTTAAGCGAAAGTGTAGCCCATTTCTATAAATGGGCTGTAAACGTTCAAGATGAGGACGGCAGCTGGCAGCAGAGATATCATATGAATGGCAATTTAGGCCCGTGCTGGGGGCTACAGGTGGATGAGACAGGGACAATTATATGGGGAATGTTAAACCATTACAACTATACAAAGAACACAAATTTTTTGAAATCCGTATGGGATAGTGTTAAGGCGGGTGCAGATTTCCTTGTAAGGTTTATCGACAATGAAACAGGTCTTCCAAGCCCTAGTTTTGACTTGTGGGAAGAAAGGTATGGAGAACATGCTTTTTCTTCGGCTTCGGTCTGTGCAGGTCTCAGGTCGGCAGCGTCAATTGGACGTATACTCGGGAAAGCACCGGAAGATTTTACTATATGGGATCAAACAGCAGACAATATTAAAAGAGCAATAGTAAAATACTTCTGGAAAGAAGATTACAGACGATTCATCAGAAGCATAAGGGTAAAACTAAACGGCTTCGGACAGGAACCATCTGGAGATACCATGTTAATTACAGTAAATCCAAAGGGTTACGTTAGGGATGTAACCAAAGAGGATTGGATTGTAGATGTGAGCCTTGTGGGTCTGGGTATACCCTTTGGAATTTTCGATTTGGATGATCCTATGTTGAAAGATACGGTTTCTCTAATTGAACAAGTCCTTACGGTACAAGGAGTCGGCGGTATAAAGAGATATGAAAACGACACATATATAGGTGGAAATCCATGGATTCTTACCACCCTTTGGATTGCGTTGTACCATGCGAAAGCAGGAAACTATGAAAAAGCAAAAGAATACCTGATATGGGCTGCAAACGGAAAAACAGAAATGGGGCTGCTGCCGGAACAGGTTAACAGGGACACGGGAAAACCCGAATGGATAATTCCCCTTACATGGTCTCACGCAATGTACGTACACGTCTATTCAGAGTTAATAAATGTAGGAGTACTGTGATGTGCTATATATACGGCTAAATTAAAAGTAAAAATGGGGTTGGTTAACATAAAAAACAAGACGGTTTTCAAATGCAGTAATTGCGGATACGAATCCTCAAAATGGGTGGGGCGGTGTCCGGAGTGTGATAGCTGGAACACCTTTGAAGAAAGGGAAATACAAAACTCTAAAAACACCAGGTCAGCTTCCGCAAGGGTAACAAAACCAATAGTAAAGCTTACCCACGTTAAGGCCGGTAACAGTGACCGTATTGTAACAGGAATTAGTGAATTCAACAGGGTTATGGGCGGAGGAATAGTCAAGGACTCAATAACCATTATTACAGCTAAACCCGGTGCTGGAAAATCTACATTACTTTTGCAGGTTGCAGGGGATGTTGCATCAAAAGGACTGAAAGTGCTTTATGCCTCCGGTGAGGAAAGCGAAAGCCAGATAAAAAGCAGGGCCGACAGGATTTTTAATAAAATAGATGACAGTGTGTGGGTATACTCAGACAATAGTATGGACAATGTACTTAATGTCGTTTCACAGGTAGACCCGGATCTTTTAATAGTAGACAGTATACAGACCTTTGTGCTGGAAGGCTTCCCGGGTTCCAGGGCAGGGTCTCCTACACAGACCATGGAGTGCGCCAATGAGCTTCTGAAACTGGCAAAGGACCCTGAGCGGCCCAGAGCGGTTTTTCTGGTAGGGCAGATGAATAAAAGCGAGGAAATAGCCGGACTCAGGGCACTTGAACATTTAGTGGATGCGGTGCTGATATTGGACGGCGATAACGAAGAAGAGCTTCGAGGGCTTTCAGTGTCAAAAAACAGATTTGGAAGTACGTGGGAACGAGGCTATTTTTCAATGACTGAAAACGGTCTGGAATCAATAGATAATCCATCGGAATATTTTATGACCACCAGGGATAAAGATGAAAAGGTATCAGGAAGTGCACTTACCGTTGTAAAAGACGGTTCGCGACCGATTATTGTAGAGATAGAAAGCCTTGTATCAAAGACATATACGCCGTTTCCTTCAAGAATCGGAGAGTGTGTGAGAAGAGAACAGCTCAACACCATGATCTCTATACTTGAACAGAGGGGAAAAATATCTTTGTATGATAAGGATGTCGTTATAAAGACCACCGGCGGTTTGAAATTCAAAGAGCCGGCTGTAAACTTGTCAATAATAATGAGCATTGTATCGTCTGTCTATGATAAGGAGATACCCAGTGACACAGCTTTTATTTCAGATGTTGGGTTAACAGGAGAACTGAAAAAAGTGCCTTCTCTTGAACTGAGAATCAGAGAACTTGACAGGAGAGGGTTCAGGCATGTATATGTAGCTAAGAATGCACTTATACGATCACTGGATATAAAGAATATACAAGTACACGAAGTAAAATCCATTCAAGAAGTAATAGGTATGGTTTTTAAATAATACAAATTGTTATATGCAGTATTTTATTGTAAAATAGTCTAGTAATTAAAAAGTATAGAGTCAAATGGAGGAGCAATTTAAAATGAGGTTGGAGAGATTAAAAAATGACAGCTTTTTAGATGTTTTGAGGATGATGGCACCGGGAACTTCACTCCGAGAGGGTCTGGAAAACATATTAAAGGCAAAAA
>JAEZIU010000168.1 GCA_023436485.1 Bacillota bacterium
AGAGCATACGCTCACTGACTTTACACAACGTGTCGCAGCACAGGTAAGCTATTGTGACTGGACTGAAGTCTATATCACAAGTACGGATGCATCTTTAATAAAAGAGTATCTGGAAGGACAACGAACATCTTTCCCTATATTTTCAGAGTACACAGAAATATAACTTTTTAATTAGAACAAAACCCTTTTCCGTAACTGATAAAATACGTCGGAAAAGGGTTTTGCCATCTATACTTTTATATTTCGTTATCCTGCTTCCATAACACTAAATTGAGAATTGTATAATTTGTAATAGTGTCCTCTGGCAGCCATTAGCTCATCGTGTGTTCCCCTTTCAACAATTGAGCCGTTGTCTACATACATAATGCAATGGGCATTTTTTATTGTTGAGAGCCTGTGAGCTATAATAAATGAGGTTCTTCCAACCAAAAGACCCTGAAGCCCTTTTTGCAGTGCAAGCTCCGTTCTTGTATCAATGCTTGAGGTTGCCTCATCAAGTATAAGTATCCTTGGGTCTGCCAGAAGTGCCCTGGCAAAGGATATAAGCTGTCTTTCTCCAATTGAAAGCCTCGTACCTCTTTCATTTATTTCAGTGTAGTAGCCATTTGGCATATTCATAATGAAATCATGGGCACACACTGTTTTTGCAGCTCTAATTGCCTCTTCATCAGTGGCATCGGGTCTAGCATATTTTATATTACTCATAACCGTACCTGAGAAAAGGAAGGTATCTTGCAGCATTACTCCCATCTGTTTTCTCAGAGACTCTAGCTGTACTTCTCTTATGTTTATTCCGTCAATGAGCACCTCTCCCTCCTGAACATCATAGAACCTGCTCAGAAGATTTATTATGGTACTTTTCCCTGCTCCGGTGGGGCCAACTAATGCGATTGTGCTTCCCGGTTGGAATCTGAAGTTTATATTATCAAGAATCTTTTTGCCTTCCTCATAGCTGAAACTTACATTTCTGAATTCTACAGTTCCCTTTACTTCCGGCATGGGAATGGCCCCCGGCAGATTCTCGATAGAAACCTCCTCATCCAGTGTCTCAAATATTCTTTCAAGATATGCCATTGCATTTATCATTGCATTGTAGAAATTTCCTAGATTAGTTATGGGCTGCCAGAACCTGTAAATATAGCTTGTAAAGGCTATCAGTACACCTATTGTTATCCCCTTTACCCAGAATATTCCGCCAAAATATAGTATTATTATACCGATTGTTGAAATGGTCTCTATTATGGGCCATAGTATGAAGTTTGCCTTTACAAATTTCATCCATGCTCCTCTGTAAATCTTATTTAATTCATGAAAAATACCTTGGTTCTGTTCTTCCCTTGCAAAGGATTGTGTTACCTTTACACCACATATGCTTTCATGTATATAGGCGTTGAGGTTTGACTGCTTCATGCTCAAGGCCTGTGTATTTTTTCTCTGAATATTTTTTATCAACAGTATGCAAATAATCAATGGAGGAAGTCCAATCATACTGATTAAGGTAAGCTTAACATTTATAAAAAGCATGAAAACAATTATGCATACAAGGGTAAACATGTCTGTTATAAAGTTAATAAAGCCGTTTGTAAGCAGGTCACTAAGCGAGTTTACATAATTCACAACCCTTACAAGTATTTTCCCATGGGGACGACTGTCATAATATGAAAATGGTAGTTTCTGAATCTTATAGAATATGTCTTCCCTAATCTTTTTAACTACATTGTTTCCAAGTCGTGACATGAGTATTACCCTGAACTTAAAACATATGGCATTTACTATCAGTGTAGCAACGAAAATTCCAGATAGAATAATAAGTCCCTTAATATTGCCAGCAGGTATCTTGTAATCCATTGCATTCTGTACAAGCAGCGGGCCGATAAGATTTGCAACGCTTGCGGTAAGCATCAATAAGACTGTTACAAACATTGTGATCTTGTATGGCTTTAAGTACTTTAAAAGTCTTATAAGGTCTTTCATTTTGAATTTTGTTAATAATTCTTCATCAACATCATATTTGTTTCTTGCCATTTAGCCCACCTCCTTTTCATCAAGTCCGTCAAAGTCCCCGTACTGGCTTTGATAAACATTGTAGTAATAACCCTTTAAATTCAACAGTTCCTTATGTGTTCCCTGTTCAATTACCTGCCCGCCATTTAATACAATAATTTTGTCTGCATTTTTTACGGATGATATTCTGTGTGCAATAATAAAAGTGGTTTTATTATTGTAAAAAGACCTTAGTGTCCTGTGAATTTCAAATTCTGTTTCCATGTCAACACTGGAGGTTGTATCGTCCAGTATAAGTATAGATGGGTCTTTGAGTATAGCTCTCGCCAAAGCTATTCTCTGTCTTTGACCGCCGGAAAGCCCCACTCCGCGTTCTCCTATGATGGTATCATAGCCTTCAGGCAAGGATGATATAAAGTCATCGGCATCTGCTATACCGGCTGCCTGCTTTATTCTCTCATAAGGAGCATCAGGCACACCATAAGCGATATTCCCTTCAATAGTATCTGAAAAAAGGAATACGTCCTGCATTGCAACTGAAACTTTTGAACGCAGTGTTTGCAAATCCATTTCCCTTACATTTACATTATCAACCAGTACTTCACCTTCACTGCAATCATAAAATCTGCATATCAGGTTTACAAGGGTGGATTTTCCTGAGCCTGTGGGTCCAATTATTGCAACTGTTTCCCCCGGTTTAGCTTTAAGGCTGACATTTTTTAATACTTCGTCATTATCATAACCAAAGCTGACATTTTTGAATTCAACATATCCCGTTATTTCTTTTTTAGCGGGTTTTTCTATATTGCATATTGCTGTTTCATTATTCAGATATTCACGTATTTTGTCTGCAGATGCATTGAATCTTTGTATGTCATTAATTAGCCAACCGAAGTTCCTCATGGGATTACCTAATGCCCATACTATAGAGTTAAAGGTTACCAACTGGCCTATTGATATTTTATTATTTATTGTAAGTATTCCCCCCACAATTAAAATAATCAATGAAAGTGCTCCGGCCAGAGCATCTATTATCGGTAGATATTTTGACCATACTTTTGCAGAATCCATGTTTCTCTGACGATAGGCTTCGTTTTCCTTATCGAATTTGTTTATTTCTATGTTTTCTGTTGCAAAAGCCTTAATTACCCTGTTTCCGCTTATATTTTCTTGTACAACGGAATTGAGTCTGGAAAACTGTTCCCTTATTGCAGAGAAAGTTGGTCTAACGTCACCTGCCAGTCTTATTGCAGCCCATGCCAGAAAAGGTACAACCAAAAGGAGAGCCAGAGTAAACTGCCAGTTAATTGTGAATAACAGTGTTACGGCAAAAATAAAAATTGTAGCATTTTCAAAAACCATGTAGATGACCCATGCAATGAGATGGCGCACTGTCTCCATATCACCTGTCATTCTTGCCATTATGTCCCCGGTTCTGGTGGTGTCAAAAAATTTGAAATCCATATTCTGAAGCTTTTGGTACATACTCTCCCTGATTTTCATATAAGCTCCCTGAGATATGGTTTCAAACATAAGTTGATACGAAAACCTGATTATCGATTTTACGAGCGTAGCTACCAACATAAGCATACACAGTTTTAAAAGCATGCTGTGCTGGCTTTGCTTTATTACCTTGTCAATTATTATTCCGGAGACATATGGGTTTACCATACTAAGTGCGGAAGCCACCAATACAAATATCAAGGCAATACACATTCGGAGTTTATATTTTTTGATATACTGCCAAACCCACTTTACATTTTCCATAATAAATCCCTTTCACAATGCCATTAATTTTCCTTACTAATTATAATTGATAAGTTTTTTTATGGAATGGATTTTCTTTATCTGGTAATGTACATTTTTATCTATATTTATGAACTGCAATTTCTTAGTTTTCCGATTGGAATAAAATTTAGTTTGTGGTAAGATAGGATTACTTTGCAGCATATATATTGTAAACAACAGGGGTGATTCTTTTGTGTAAGCCGGAAATCCGCGCCGAAAATTTTAATCCAACATTGCTATATGCATTCATTAATATGGTTAATTCCGAAAGCCATGTTACACTGCATACACACGACTTTACCGAAGTAAAAATTATCCTGTCGGGATGTTTTACATATATAATAGATGATAAATTATATGAAGTAGCCAAAGGGAATATTATTATTATAAACCCCGGTGTAAAACATAAAAAGATTATTTCTACGGGAGACAGTATTGAGGAGTTTAATTACGGGTTGACCAATTTGCAGTTTAAAGAACTGCCTGAAAATTTCCTTATTGACCCATCCGCTCAGCCTGTTTTCAGTTTACCCATTCATCAACCCGAAATAATAAAGTGTATTAATGAAACAATAATCGAACAGGAAAAAAATGAGCCTTATTGTGACTTGTTTATTAAAAGCAGTATCATGAAATTAACTGCACTGTTGCACAGGGGAATGACTGCAAATAAGGAGAGAACCGAAAAAACAAGACTCGATATTCAAACCTCTGAAAAGACATATATTGTGAACGACATTCTTGAGTATCTGAGTTCAAATTATATGAAACAAATTTCTCTATATAGAATAGCTCACAATATGTATTTGAGTCCTGTTTATATTTCTAAAATATTTAAGGAAGAGACGGGTGAATCGCCAATAAATCATTTGATAAGGATTCGCCTCACAAAAGCACGGGAATTACTGATGTCAGGAGGAATACCTATTAAAACCGTTGCAAGAAGTGTGGGGTATGATGATGCCTTTTACTTCAGCAAGCTTTATAAGAAATACTACGGGATTCCCCCTTCAATGGAAAAACGAAAGGATGCCGGTTAATAACCGTCTATCCAAGTGCAACATCCAGAATCATCATTACTGCAAATCCTATAATACAACCCGCGGTGGCCATGTGTGTACTTTTGTGGCTTCCGCTCTGGGCTTCCGGAATAAGCTCTTCAACAACCACAAATATCATTGCTCCTGCAGCGAATGCAAGTGCATACGGAAGGACAGGCTGCACATACATTACAAGTGCTGCCCCCAGAACACCCGCAATTGGCTCAACTATGCCTGAAGCCTGCCCGTATAAAAAGCTCTTTGTACGAGTCAAACCCTCTCTCCTTAATGGAATTGATACGGCAGCTCCTTCCGGAAAATTCTGAATACCAATTCCCATGGCAACCGCAATTGCAGACATCAAGGTTATATTGTTAAGTCCGTTTGCCGCAGCTCCGAAAGCTACTCCCACGGCAAGGCCCTCAGGTATATTATGTAAAGTTATTGAAAACACGAGTAGTATGCTACGTTTCAGCTTTGTTGATATACCTTCACTTTCACCATCTTTAGCATTTAGATGCATATGCGGAATTAACCTGTCAGCCAGATAAAGAAAAACCGCACCGCCCACAAAGCCTAATGCAGCAACAAGCCAAGCAGGTAGTTTTGAGGAGTTTTCTGCCATTTTAATTGCAGGAGCCAGCAGCGACCAGAAACTTGCCGCAATCATTACACCTGCTGCAAACCCAAGCATTGTATTAAGCAGGCGTTGGTTTATTTCCTTAAAAAAGAAAACCATTGCGGCTCCCAATGCTGTTAGCGCCCAAGTTGTCAATGTAGCCAAAAGCGCCAGTAATACAGGATTTTGATTATTCAACCATTCCATAACGTCTCACCTTTCATTATGCATTTTCGAATATATTAATACCCTTATTTATTAAAAGTAAACCAATGCGTTGCCCAAAAATGATAAAATAAATAGTAATATTAACTAAACTAAAATAGTTTTCAACAAAAGCAACTGTCTTCCTATCCCTTCGAGGGTAAGGCCTGCAACCAGAAACCACTCCGTTGAACAGATACATGAATATTCACTGTAAATAATTGGGGGGTTGTTGCATCCGGGTATGGATGTTAACATAATGTCCATACCCCGGTAGGCTGATGAATATTACGCTGATAATTCTTTTGGCAGAAGCAACGTCGCAAGAACGCTGATTATGGGCAAGAAGAAGGAACGAACGTAAAATTAATCGAAA
>JAEZIU010000182.1 GCA_023436485.1 Bacillota bacterium
TTTAAATTAGTTTATACTGTGATAACTGGGTTAGTAGTAAAATCGTATAATAAATATTGTGAATTTGAGGATGATGTAAAATTTGCATTGGATGAAATACGTTCATTGCTTACAAAAAATAAGGTGGATGAGGCAGTTAAGCTTATAGATTATATCAATGAGTAGTATTAAACGGAGGGAGGGAAAAATATGAAGTCAAAAATCAAATTTTTACTTGCACCTTTGTCACTATTAATAACACTTCTTGCGTTATCAGGTGTCTGTACTGCGTGTTGTTCATCCTATTATCAGCCGAAAGCACCAAAGCATTTGACTGCATACAGAAGGAATTAATAAAATTGACAAACACGAAGGTTAGACAAAAACACCTTAATATTTTAGGGTGTTTTTGTTTTTTATCATACCATCCTATGCATTTTTGCAATATATTCCAAACATATACAAAATTAGGTTGACTCTTTTTTGAATTGGTAATATAATTTGATGGTACAAAGTGTACCAATCTTAAATGAGCATAAACGACAAACTATCATAAAAGCACTATATTTTAATTAAATTAAGGTTGGTACACTTTTTTTATTAAGTTATTTTGTCTTCTTAATAAGGTTTTGTATAAGCTTTTCAAATTGTTTTATATCTATATTTGAGTCCTTCATCCTTACTGCAAGTTGTAAATAAGGAATAAATTCATGATTTTTGAGATACTTTTCATAAGCATACAAATCAGGGCTAAAGGATTTATTACTTACTGCAATATTATCCGTTTCATTATTGATTCCCAATAAATAATCTGAAGAAACATTGAAGTGTTTCGCAAAAAGTACAATGGCTTCCGGATCAGGTTCTCTTTCACCCAGTTCATATTTTGAAACAGTTTCTCTACTTTTACCTAAAGCTTTACCTACTTCATTTTGGGATTGTCGTTTAGCATTGCGTAATTTTTTAACCCTCTCTGAAAGAACAGACATACTAATCACCTCAATGAATAATTATATGATATGGCAGTTAAGGAATGCAATATTAATTATTGCACAACAAATCTCGTCAAATGCAAATCATATTCAAGAATTATGGCTAACAATTACAAAATATTGGTAAATATATTGACTAACAATGGTATTTCATATTATAATTCACATGGTACCAATTGTACCACTTATATAATACCAATTAGAAAAAAGATATGTGGTGTTAGATAAATGGAGGAACAGCCAAGGTGACAACAGGAGGAGTAATTTAGATTTAGAAAGAAACGATATGCCCTTAATTAAGGATTTTTAATGCTAATTTGGAAATTTAATTATGCCGCCTGAGAATAAAAACCCAAAAGAATAAAAAGATGTTATACATGTGATTTTCATTAGAGAGGTTTTGTTTAAATGGTGGCACTAAATATACACTATACTATGTACTCTTCCATTTAACAAACCTCCTGCTTTTTGACACTCGACTAATGGGTGTCTTTTTTTATGGACGTTTAACAATAGACCAATAATTAACATAGTATATTTATAGGATTTGTTAAAGATAGAGGTTTTAAAATATGAATAATAGTTGTAGTAATAAATTTTTTTCACTAAGTCCAAGTGAGCTTACATTGCTTGCCACTGTTATTGGCCTGGCAGTTGCAGAGGAATTAGACAACTGCCAACGCAATGTTTTTGGCAATTTCCTGACCTCTGTAGCGCAGAATATTTTGACCTTTGACGCTCAGGAAAGCTGCCTTCAAGAACAAAACAAATAGAGTACACAATCATAAGTTTACTTGTATTATAAAAATTGATAAAATATATCAATAGTAATACTATTTTATAAATTGTGTTGGAGGGTTTTTATGAAGTCAGGCCCAATTAAAGTTTTTATTACAATCGTGACGTTAGTCCTTGCAGGCATACTTATATTATTTGTTGGGAGTGTCAAGGTTTCAATTACAAATAATTCTGTTAGTGTCAAAGGTACTTTTGTTGGAGGTACGACTATTCCCCTAAATGAAATTACTTCTGTTGAGTATGTTGATAGTTTAAATATTGGGTCAAGGCAATTTGGAATGGGAACTTTTAAAATGGCTTCCGGAACGTATAATAATGAAAAATATGGCAGCTACAAGCTATATTCATATTCTAAAGTAAATGCTTTTGTAATAATACACTACGGTGATAAAATACTTGTATTTAATCAGTCTGATGTAGAAAATACTAAGAAACTCTATAATCAAATTAAAAAAATTCTTTAACTTCCTTTTTTGACAAATGATATATTTCGTACATTTTACCCTACTATAAACCAAAAGGATAAATTACTTGAATTTACATTTATTAACATATAATATATATTATGAAATGGAGGGATAAAATGAAAAGAAGGAAAATACTAGGCATAGCATCTTTTTTAATGATTATATTGCTGTCAGTACTGTTCTGTGAAAATAGGCATAATTTTATACCGGGCGATTTTATCCTGAAAAAGATGGGTATAAGGGTGTGGTCAGATGGAACCTCCGGTTTGCACTATACAGGTGTTATAACCGCAATATTAATATTACTAGGGATTGTGGGCATAATCCGTTATAAAGAAGATGTTCACAGAAACTTCGGAAAATTTGTTTTGATGTTTTTTCTCGTTAATACTATTATTTACCAACCGACATATGATTTAGCCTATGGATTTGTTAAATCAAATCTTAATGGTCTACAGTCCATAGAATACATAAGAGATGGAAGTCAGATTAATTTTACAAGAAATGGAGAGAATATCTCTGTTGAAGGAAAAATCATATTAAAGAATTACAGCAGTGAGAAGAAAGAATTTTATATTAAATTACCGGTAGGTAGGAATTTTATGGATGAAAACCCTCAATTTATTACAGTCTGTAATACTTTCAACGAACCCACCAAATTTGTAATGTGGCCTGAGAGCCAAACTGAATTGAAAATTAAATCCTCGATAAAGGAAGATGAAAAGCCTGTGTGGCAGAATGGAAACTTAATTTCGCCAGATATAATAATATATAATGAGACTGAGGAAATACATGAAGGTAAAAGATGAGTTGTTTAAACATTGACAAATTTTGATTTGATTAATATAATATTTTCATATCGAATATTTTAGATATGAGGTGTAAAGTGATACTTAATGAATACGAAAAAAATGCAAGAGTTTTTAAAGCCTTTTGTGATGAAAATCGTCTTATGATTCTGGAACTGCTTCAGACAGGTGAAAAATGTGCCTGCAAACTGTTGGAGGATTTGAAAATTGGTCAGTCAACTTTGTCACATCATATGAAAATATTGTGTGATTCGGGTGTTGTAAATGCAAGAAAAGAAGGAAAATGGACTCATTATTCCATAAGTCAAGAAGGCAGTGCCTATGCGAGAGAACTGCTTGGTAAAATTACAGAAACATAGTGCGGCCATCAGGGGATGGCTTTATTAAAAATTGATATATCGATAAAAATAGATATATTCACGAAAGGGAGATATGTATGGAGGTTTTAAAAGGAATAGGCCTGTTTTTGCAGAATCAGGTGCTTGGAATGAATTGGCTTAACACACTTATACACAATTTACTTTCATTCTTTGGCCTTGATATGTCCGGAAGGCTTGGAGGCAGTATTCGGTTTTTTATATACGATGTAATTAAAATCGTAATATTACTTTGCGTAATGATTTTTATTATTTCATATATTCAGAGCTATTTTCCCCCGGAACGGAGTAAGAAAATATTGACACGTTTCCGTGGAATCGGAGCAAATATTATAGCGGCACTTTTAGGTACTGTTACTCCTTTTTGTTCCTGTTCATCCATTCCGCTGTTTATAGGGTTTACAAGTGCAGGACTACCGCTGGGGTTAACATTCTCATTCCTTATATCGTCTCCTATGGTGGACCTTGGCTCACTCGTAATCTTAATGAGCATTTTTGGTGCAAAGATAGCTTTAGTTTATGTTATACTAGGTCTTATTATTGCAGTTATCGGAGGCACTCTTATTGGTAAAATGCATATGGAAGAGTATGTTGAGGATTTTATACGAAACGTAGGAAATGTGGATGTAGAGTCGCCGGATTTATCAAAAAAAGAACGTATTATTTATGCAAAAGACCAAGTAGTAGCCACCTTTAAAAAAGTATTTCCATACATCATAATAGGTGTAGGAATCGGGGCGGTAATTCATAATTGGATTCCCGAAAGCTGGATTGAGACCGTGCTTGGAAGCAATAATCCATTTAGTGTGGTGCTTGCTACGTTGTTGGGTGTTCCTATGTATGCTGATATATTTGGTACGATACCCGTTGCGGAAGCATTACTGTACAAAGGAGCAAATTTAGGAACTGTTCTGTCATTTATGATGGCAGTAACAACACTAAGTTTACCATCTGTAATTATGCTTCGTAAGGCTGTAAAGCCAAGGCTTTTGGCACTGTTTGTTGCAATTTGTACAATAGGTATTATTATTGTTGGATATTTGTTTAATGCATTTCAATATTTATTATTATAAAATTAACTTATCAGGAGGAATTTATCATGTCATTGTTTAAAAAGAAAAAGGAAGATTTAAGTGAAACAGATGTTAAAGGTGATGCATACGTAAAAGTACTTGGCTCAGGATGTGCAAAATGTAATCAGCTGGAAGCTGCTACAAAAGAAGCATTGGAAAAGCTGGGAATGGATACTACTATTGAACATGTTAAGGATTTTACACAAATTGCTGCATATGGTGTAATGTCAACCCCTGCCTTGGTTGTAGACGGTAAAGTTGTTTCATATGGTAAAGTCTTGAAAACAGAGGAAGTAATCAGTATATTGGAAAAAGTAGGTAAATAGTGAAATGGAAAAAACTAAAGTAGCATTTATATGTGTTCATAATTCCTGCCGCAGTCAGATAGCCGAAGCACTGGGCAAACATCTTGCAGCGGACGTATTTGAAAGTTTTTCCGCAGGCACAGAGACAAAGCCTCAGATTAATCAGGATGCTGTCAGGCTCATCAAACAGATTTACGGAATTGATATGGAGAAAACACAAAAATCAAAGCTTCTTGAAGATATACCAACCGTTGACATTGTGATAACAATGGGGTGCAACGTGCAGTGTCCGTCTTTGCCATGCAAACAAAGGGAAGATTGGGGTTTGGAGGATCCAACCGGCAAAAACGATGATGAATTTATCAAAGTGATTAAAATTATAGAAGAAAAAATTATGGCTCTTAAAAGGTCACTAGACAAGCAGAAGCAGTAATGACGGAAATTTGTACATTTAAATAAAAATGTCGATGTTGCTTTGAAATATGGATATGATACGGCGGTAGTGTTGTGGATTACAAAATTGAAAAAAGGATTCATTCAGAGTAGTTACTCTATCGGCGAAATCTGGATTCCCGTTAAGGAAAAATAATAAGCAAACACTGAAACCACACTATAGAGGTGTGGTTTTTTTATGCCATTTTCATAGTATATAAGAGTAACTTAATTCTCAAATTAGGCATATCTTGAATTGTGTTTATCGATAAAAAAGAATATCCAAGGAAATTTAAAAATATATATTATAGGAGAGACTAATATGCACTATGATAATGGTTTCCGAAGTAGAATAAAAACAATTTCACTTGCGGAACTGGCTAAGTTCAACGGAAAGGATGGAAATCCTGCATATGTGGCTGTTAACGGAACCGTATATGATGTTACGAATAATGCAGCCTGGGCAGCGGCTACGCATTTTGGACTTACGGCGGGGAAAGATTTAACAGTCGAGTTTTCCTCCTGCCATGGGGGACAGTCAATATTAAATAAATTAAAAGTGGTAGGGAAGTTGGTTTAATGAATACAACAAAAACTTGTCCCGAATATGCTGCACGTCTTGAGACGGCACAAGAATTATTTAGTAAAGTCAGGGAAGAAATCAATAAAGGCAAACTGATTAGAAAGAATCTGGTATGGCTGGAACTGACAGGTTGTTCAGGTAACATTATTTCCCTGTTGGGTGGTTCAAACCCTGACTTTAAATATCTGATTTCACAAATGACCAATTTTGTATATGACAACAGTCTCATGGCATCGGAAGGCGAAACAGCCATGGAACAATTGATGGGTATTTTGGGGGAAGAATATATTCTTGCTGTTGAGGGAGCAGTAGCAACTAAAAACAACGGAATGTACAATGTCATCGGACGTTGGAAAGGTAAACCGATCACTGCTCTTAATGCGGTTAAACTGCTGGGAGAAAGGGCTTCGCATGTTATTGCCCTTGGAGCCTGTGCCTCCCATGGCGGGGTTTCCGCGGCTAAACCAAATCCTTCTGAAAGTGTAGGTGTACAAAGTGTACTGAAAAGAAAGGTTATAAAGCTTCCGGGGTGTCCTTGCCACCCGGATTGGTTTATGGGGACGTTGGCTCATATACTTTTATATGGAGAACCCGAACTTGACAACAGGGACAGACCGGTGTTGTTTTACAGTACGTTGATCCATGACCGCTGCCCAAGAAGGTCATATTTTGATAAAGGAATTTTTGCACAGAAACTAGGAGAGAAAACCTGTATGTTTAAGCTGGGATGCAGAGGGCCTGTTACCCCTATAGACTGTCCTATACGGAAGTGGAATCAGTATGTAAACTGGCCGGTGGAAGATGATACACCTTGCATTGGATGTGCCCAGTTCGGATTTCCCGATCAAATGGAACCTTTTATCACCTACAATACTACAAGAGAGGTAAAGGAATGACCAAAAGAATAGTAATAAACCCGGTTACAAGAATCAGCGGATTCATGGAAATAGATGTGACAATTGATAATAATATCGTTACAGATGCCAAAACAGAGGGATTGCTTTTCCGCGGGTTTGAGAAAATGCTTGTAGGAAGAAATCCTTTTGACGCGGTTTATTTTACACAACGTATTTGCGGCATATGCTCCACCGCCCACTCCGTGGCCTCAACCCTTGCACTTGAGGCAGCAATGAATGTTATTCCTTCTGAACAAGGAAAGTACCTCAGGGATATTCTGCATGGATGTGAGTTTTTGCAAAATCACATCAGGCATTTCTATCAGTACACCATACCCGATTTTGTGAGACTGCCGGACAAGTTTCCACTGTATGTGACAGAACATAATGATTTCAGATTGCCTAAAGATAAAAGCGATGAAATAGCTAAACACTATTTTGAGTCCCTTGACATAAGCAGGAGCGCACACGAAATGCTGACAGTGCTGGGAGGAAAGGCACCGCATAATCATGGGGTTTTTGTAGGTGGAATTACAACTCAGGCAACCACCGATAAGATTATTAAGATAAAATCAATATTACATACCATAAGTCAGTTTATAGAAAACAAAATGATACCGGATGCTTACACTATAGGCCGATATTACAGAGATTACTACAAAATCGGTAAGGGCTTCGGAAACCTTCTGAGTTATGGCTGTTTCAATAAATATAATGAACTAGGCACTTTATATGTTGACCCACTGGTTTACATGAAGGGCAATATAAGTACCTTCAATCTTGATGAAATAACCCAAGATATAGACTATTCCTGGTACAAAGGTAAGACCAATGAGTACAAACCCACTGATGCAATAGTCGTCGAACCTGATATGAATAAAAGTAAAGCGTATTCTTGGGTAAAAGCTCCTCGTTACGGCGGTATCCCCTATGAAGTTGGCCCATTGGCAAGACAATGGTTAAGCGGGGAATACAGAAATGGGATATCCACTATGGACAGAACCATTGCAAGAGTACTGGAAGCCAGAAAAATCACTAAAATCATAAGTATACTTATAGAGAACCTAATACCGGGAGTATCCGTCCAAAAAGAATATACGATTCCCACATCATCAGAAGGAGTAGGTCTCATAGACACAACGAGGGGTGCATTGGGGCATTGGCTTAAAATAGAAAATGGAAGTATTTCATTTTATCAGATTATAACCCCTTCCGCATGGAACCTCTCTACCAGAGGTAATAACAACATGAGAGGAACTGCGGAACAAGCATTAATAGGTACAATAATACGGGATTTTGACAACCCGGTTGAATTGGGAAGAATTATTCGTTCCTTTGATCCATGTGTATCCTGCGCAACCCATGTGTTTTCCCAGGGTGAGTGCATAAAGACGATACAGGTAATGCCATGAAAAAATTGCTTGTCCTTGGAATCGGAAACAGGCTAATGATGGATGACGGAATAGGTATACATATAGTAGAAGAATTGCAAAAAACAAATTCTAACACAGATATACAGTATGTTGTTGGAGAGACCGATGTTTATTATTGTTTAAATCAAATAGAGAATGCGTTAATGACCATTATAATTGATGCAGCTTATTTAAACAAGGAGCCCGGAAGTATCAGTATAGTACCCATTGCCCAAGTCTTTGACAACCCGGTCTATCAAATATCCGTTCACGATATGAATTTTCTTGATTGGGTCAAAAAATCCGGTCAACATGTAAAAGGTTTGCTAATTGGAATTGAACCTTATGAAATTGATTTTGGCACAAGCTTGTCACCCATTTTAGAGGCACATTTTACTGGCTTATGTGATGGGGTTAGAGACGTAATTGAAGATTGTGTCCAAAACAAAAAGGCTTCCGTTGAATAATAAATTATCCTATAGGAAGCCTTTGGTTTTTTTATTATGTTGCTAATAGTACAAACGATTATGGCTTTCTTCTCCAGCTTGTGCATCAGCTTTAGTTTTATGGACAGTACCAAACGGATGTTGAGGTGGAGCATAAATAGAATATAATTTAATCGGCCTGTTTCCTGTGTTAATAAGGTTGTGCCATTTTCCCGCAGGGATGATAAAAGCATAGTTTTCCCTTACATTAGCCTCAAAATCCAGAAAGTTTTTTCTATCACCCATTTTTACAAGCCCTTGACCTGCTTCAATTCTAATAAACTGATCGTGATCAGGGTGTATTTCCAAGCCTATATCATCCCCTACATTAATACTCATCAGAGTAAGCTGCAAGTGATTTCCTGTCCATAAAGCCAAACGGAAGTTGTTATTTTCCTTGGTAGCTTTCTCAATGTCAATAGCAAAGGGTTCATTGCCATAGTCCTTTAACATAAAAGGGTTACTTGGTTTTGTTTGTTCCATATGAGGAAGATATTGATCAGGAAACTGATTCCAAAAATCCGGGCTATTTTCCAAGTAGGGAACCGGGTTCATGCTACCGGGATTGTTCATTGGATTATTATTATATGGATACGGGTATTGTTTGGGTGGATTATACACTTGCTATCATTCCTTTACATAGTATTTATAATACTATCCTATGCCTTATGTAAACAAAATGTGCTTTCATAAATTGGAATAACACAGGTGTACTTAAATACTCAGGATTGCTTTTTCTTTTAGTAGTATATCTCTGACTTCTGCACTGTTAACCGAAGAAGGAAGAATATTATTTTTAGCAGAAAGAGAAGCACATACTCCGGCAGCTTGTCCGATTGCCATACAGGTAGTCATGACACGGGCACTTGCCAATGAAGGTGCGTCCATGGAGATACATCTTCCGCCTAGTACCAGATTATTGACATCACTGCTGATAAGACAGCCCATAGGGATACCATAAGGCCCTTCAAGGTCAATAAGGTCAGTAGAACTATTTAGACCGTTATGAATGTCTACTTTGTAAGAACCTAGAGCTATGCTGTCCTCTGGAATAACACCATTGGTCACGTTGTCAATAGTAAGCTTTTTAATACCTGAAAAACGGCGGGTTTCACGAATACCTATGGAACTGTTGATGTAAGAGACATAAGCGTCCTCAAAGCCCGGTATATGTTTATTAAGAAATTCAGTTATATCTACAATTTGCTGCATGCCTTCTTCGCCACCACGGGTTAAATCCTTAAGATCAGTTCCGTCAAAGTTTAAAATACGTGTGGCATTAATACAAATCTGGCCCGGGTGAGGTGTCTTAATATATATAAGAGTGTCTCTTTTAAAAGGATTCAAATTTTGTTCACTCATACGTGCAAGGGTATTACGTAGGCCAAGGAATACGTAACCCGGGTGGCTTCTGAAAAATGGTACGTCATATCCGTTGGAAACATTCATACTTTCAGCAGGAATCAGATCCTCAGGATGCTCCTCTAAAAATTTCCAAAACTTTTCTTCATTAAAATTGTTAAGAGTAAAAAGGAGTGAAGGGGGTTGTAAAATCCCTGTTTCCTGTTGACCCTTTTCATATGTAGCACCTGAAAGATATGCAACATCACCGTCGCCTGTAGCATCTATAAAAACTGAAGCTTCAATATCATAGCGTGTGCCTTTACCCATGAGATACACTCTGTCGATTTGACCGTTTTCAACATTAACATCAATAACCTCACAATGTAGTAAAACCTGAATTCCCGCTTCTTTGCACATCTCGAAGGCGAGAACTTTCGTCATTTCAGAGTCAATGATTGTAACGGAATTATGCAGTGGGCATGGGTTATGACCGAGACACGCACCACGCAAAGTTAATTTATCTACAATTTCTTGTGCAATACCGCCTGTTACCTGATGTCCGTTTTTATCAAGAAAACCCAGTAAAGGAAGCCCAGAAGACATGTTACCTCCAAGGTATTCGTTGCGATCTGCAAGAAAAACTCTGGCACCGTTTCTGGCGGCTGCCAGTGCTGCAGCAATTCCGGCAGGCCCACCTCCGATAACCGCAACATCACATTGTAACTGTTGAATATTCATAAAAAATCTCCTCTCTTGTACTGAATAAATTATTATTATTTTTATAGCGTATGTTGTAAGTAAAATTTAACGTTCTATTACAGAAGAACCATGGGACAGAGTTGGTGGAATCCCCAACCAAACGGTATTTGAGCGGGGCTTTTCAATCCTTTTCAAGAGTGCACGACAAGCTTCTTCACCCATTTTTTCCTTATGAGCATCAATAACAGTCAAGTTGACGGGTGAATATTCCGACAGAATAGAACTTTCATACCCGATAACAGACAAATCGTCAGGAATATTAACCTTTTGCTCGAATAAAAACCTCATTGCGCCGGAAGTAATGCCGTCGCTTGCTCCGAAAATAGCATCCGGCCGTAAACCGGATTCCCAAATTTCTTTTAGTGACTTATAACCGTCCAAACCGGTGTAACCTGAATTAACTACATGTAGACCCTTGGGGTCTATACCAAATTCAGCAAAAGCTCTTAGCATACCTGAAAGCTTTTTTTGAGAATTACTGCTGTTAACAGGACCGTTTAGAAACAGGATTCTCTTATGGCGTTTTTCCAGAAGCTCCTTACCGGCAATATAACCAACCTGTTCCATCTCGGAGAAGATGGAATCCGTTCCGTTATATTGCAGACCGATAATTACAGTCGGAAGATTAATTTCCCTTAAATGGTCAATAAGGTCTGATGTAAACAAACCTCCTATGAGAAACACACCGTCAATTCTGCGATTCATAATCAAAGACGGTAGTGCATCAGGATTGCTGACAGAGGAAAACCGTTCTGTAAGCAGAGCATAGTCGGTATTTTTAAGGCCGGTATATATTCCGTTGCTGGTATCATACAAAAGAGTTTCTGCAACAGAATCAAAAGCATAGGCCTTTTTTAAGTGATTAGACGTTAAGAAAACTATCCCCAGAGTATGTGTGCGACTGGTTGTAAGTTCACGTGCGGCAAGATTGGGTGTATAGTTTAGTTTTTTTATTGCCTCACGTACCTTATATTGTGTTTCAAGTTTAACAGCCTTTGAATTATTAAGGACAAGTGAAACGGTACTCTTGGAAACATTAGCTTCTCGTGCAACATCTAAAATTGTAACCTTCATTCAAATCCCTCCTTATATATGAAAGTATTCTCGAAACTCCGAGGTCTCTATTTATCTATTTTTTCTATATATATCAATATAAAATGATATTAGCCTGATTTAATAATGCTTTACACAAGCTCAATTAAACCGTTCCAAATCAAATTATATAACCTGCAGTAAATAATGTCAATATTGTTGACTTAATATTAATTTGTTGAAATAATTGTATTGTTATAATTCGACAAAAAATAAAATAATATTTCAAAAAAATTATGCAAAATGTATTGACTTAGATTAGTATATGAACTAAGATATAGACATCAGATTAGTGGAACGTTCCAAAAAACCATAATTAGTATTTAGAGCGTTCCAGATAAAGAATCTACATACAGTATATATACAATTTGTTTAATAAAGTCAGCTGATTTTTACAAAAATTATACATTATGCACAGTAATTAGAAGCGAAGTGAGGAAATGTTTTTTAAAATTTAATTTGGAATGTTCCAAATTTTATATTTATTCGATATCATTGACTGTTGTTAGGGAAAACTAAACCACAGCTGATGTTATATAGAACAAATTTTACAACATGGGAGGTGTTTAATTATGTCCACTTTAAAATCCCTTAAACAAAGGGAACAAATAGCGGGCAAAAAAACTCTGGGTAGAAGAATGGTCGAGTTTCAGAAACCTTATTTATTTGTATTACCTATTCTTATTTTTGCGGTAGCGTTTTCCTATTATCCATTTATTAGAACGCTGTTATATAGCTTATCTGCAGTAAACAAACAGGGTGAGATTGTAAGATTTGTGGGCTTAAAAAATTATTTAAGTATTTTCAGTCGCGAGGAATTTATGAATGCCATTGGGGTAACACTTGAATTTACATTAATTTATGTGCCATGTGCAGTTGTTTTACCATTTACTCTTGCACTGATTGCCAACAAAAGAAAGCTCTTTTCAAATATTTACCAAACCTTGTTTGCTTTGCCAATGGCGGTGTCTGTATCTGCATCTTGCTATATTTTTCAACAATTATTGCACCGTAAAATAGGTTTGGTTAACTACTTCCTTGAAGTTATAGGTTTAATGCAAAACAAAACCAACATAGATTGGCTTAATGATAAAATCTGGGCATTACCTTCTTTATCTGTAATTATGGTATGGATTCATATCGGATTTAACTTTATGCTCTTGTTGGCTGCGGTACGTAATGTGCCTGACGAATTGATTGAATCAGCTAACCTGGAAGGCTGCGGATTCTGGAGAAAGGTTTTCAAGATTATTATACCTATTACTTCTCCAACTATCTTCTTTGTTTTTTGTACTCAAATGGTTGCGGGTATTATGATGAATGCACCAACCATGATTCTTACAAAGGGCGGCCCGGTTAATTCTACATCCACAATGATTTACTATGTATATACTACCGGTTTCAGAAGCGGCAATTACGCACTTGGTTCTACAGCCAGTATTGTAACTTTCCTGCTTGCGTTTATATTTCTGATGTTTAACTTCATGTATGAAAAGAAAGGGGTGGTATACGATTGATTCCCAATAAAATTATAAAGGCTAAAAGTATTGTTGGATCGGTTCTCTCTTTGGCATTAGGTATACTGATTGCATTCCCTCTTTTTTATGCTTTTATGTGTGGGTTTAAAGACGATGCTACATTTGACAGCTATCCGCCAACAATATTTCCACAGGACTTCACTTATTTTGATAATTTCAAACAAGTTCTATTTGATTCCCTGGTACCACGGTTTATGCTGAATTCACTCTTAATAGCAGTGGCGGTTACACTGGTTCGATTATTGCTTTCAATGTTTGCGGCATATTCCTTTGCATTTTTTAATTACAAAGGCAAAAACGTTCTGTTTTTCATAATAATCGGTACAATGATGATACCGACGGAAGCAGTCTTAATTCCAAACTACATTACTGTTAGCAAACTGGGTCTGCTTAACTCATATGTAGGTATCATGGCAGTATATTTTGTATCAGCAATTCAGGTGTTTATGTTCCGGCAAAGTTTCAAGACAATTTCCAGTTCCCTTCGTGAAGCTGCATTTCTTGACGGTTGCGGAGACCTGCAATTCTTTTTTCAGATATGTATTCCGGTTTCAAAAGCTACCATTACCGCTCTTTCTTTGAACTCCTTCGTTGCTGTGTGGAACACATACCTGTGGCCTTTGCTTGTTACCAACAGGCCTGAAATGAGAACTGTACAGGTTGGTATAACAATGCTGGCAGCAGATGATTCCGGTGTTAAGGCTCCGATTTTTGCAGCAATAGCAGTTATATTACTTCCCACTATAATTATCTTCGCATTCGGGCAGAGAAACATTGTTCGTGGTATCGCCAGCGGTTCGGTAAAGGGTTAAATTGTAACACATTTCTTATATATAGCTTCAAATAAGAAAATACTAATAAATAATTTAAAGGAGGAAAGGAAAATGAAACTTAAAAGAATTTTAGCATTGTTTGTAAGTGTTGTTATGTCTGCTTCCATATTTGTGGGTTGTGGGTCTTCGGGACCTACTGACAGCACAAAGACAGAACCTACTGCAACTAAGACCGCGACAGGAAGTATACTGCCTTCAGCTCCGGTAAAGGTTACTTTCTGGCACTCAATGAAAGGTAACATTGCTGAGCAGCTTAAGAAAATGGTTGACGAGTACAATTCATCAGATGGTACTAAAAAGGGAATCACCGTAGACCTTATATATCAGGGAGAATACGATGAAGCTTCTACAAAGTTATCGGCTATATTACAGGCTGACGCTGCAAACGAACTTCCTGACATTATGCAGATGAGCTCCAAGGGTATATTTGATGTAAAGGAAAGCAAGTACATCTATCCTATTCAGAATTTTGTTGATATGGATGCCAACGGAATTAATTTAAATGACCTTAATGCAAATGCACTGCACTATGCAATGTATAACGACAAGGTTCTTGGGTTACCGTTCTCAAACTCATCAGTTATGCTGTACTATAACAAGGATATGTTTAAGGCTGCAGGACTTGATCCAAATAAAGCACCTACAACTTTGGAAGAGTTGGCTACATATGTTAAAACTTTGACTGTTAAGAGTGGAGATAAAATCAAAACTTTCGGTCTCGGTACAAAGACTCGTTTCTTCCTTCTGGGATCATGGATTCCAATGCAAGGCAGCGAAAAGTATATGTTTGATAACGCCGACGGCCGTAAGGGTACTCCTACCGCTCTTGCAATGACAAAAGACGGAACACTGGACCATTTTCTGACAGAATGGGAAAAGGTGTTGGCTACAGGTGGTGTTGATTACGGTGTAGTTAGTCCGAATGAAGGTTTCCAGTCCGGCTTGTATGCAATGATGACTGCAAGTACTTCTTCAATGGCTTCAATTGTTACAAAGATTCAGAATACAGGAACATTCGATGTTGGTGTGGCTGAACTCCCTCGTGTTGATGCTAATAGTACAAAGGGTACAGGTATCGGTGGTTCTGCATTGTACGTTTTTGATGCAGGAAATGATGATAAGCGTCTTGGCGCATGGGACTTCATGAAATATCTGGCAACCCCAAAAGTTTCAGGTGAATGGTTTATGAATACCGGATACTATGCAATGAACTCAAAATCTTATGAGTTGCCTGAAGTCAAGAGCTTCGTAGAGAAAAATCCTCTGTATAATATTATTCTTACAATTGCCAACAACTCCAAGGATTATCCTAACTACTTAGAGCCATGGGTTCCTGCGTTTACAGATATTGATACTACTGTTCAGAATGAAATTATAAAGCTGAGTGAAGGTTCTCAGGATAGAGCAAATACTATTTCAAATATTGATAAAAAAGTAAATATGACATTAAAAGACTATTTGGATGCAAACGGAAAATAATCCACTAAAATATTTTTCTCTGCCTTAGGGCAGGGAAAAATATTTATTTAAACCGATTGTATGAGAAGGGAGAGATAAAACATGCGTGTTGCTACAATGACTTCACTATTTAGAGAATGCAGGGAAACAAAGGACTTCACAGGATATATTGAATCTATGCATCGTTGTAAGGAGGCCGGATTTACCGTTCTTGACTTAAACATGTGTGCCATGTTGAACCGTCAAACAGAACTAAATGGCGGTGACTGGATAAAAAATGCTGAGGATATTCGTAATGAAGCGGAAAAGCTGGGTATTACATTTTCGCAGTCACATCCTCCGTATCGTCCTTTTAAAGGTGCATATTTCAAAAGCACGGAAGAAAAAGAACGCTTTGATGAACTTACTCGTCGTGCAATACATGTCAGCAGTATTCTGGGAGTAAAATGGGCTGTAATGCACCCTGTAACAGAGACAGACATGGCCGAATACAATTTACAGGCAGACCTTGCAGCAAACCATGAGAATTTTGACAAGGTTATAGAACAAGCCGCTAAAGAAAACGTAGGGATTGCTTTTGAAAACATGTGTGACAGAGATAACAGACGTCGTTTTGGTGCAACAGCCGAAGAACTGATAGCACTGGTTGACTCCTATAAAGGTGCTCCGGTTGGCGTTTGTTGGGATACAGGACATGGACACCGTGTTTATACAAATCAGATTCCTGCCTTAGAAAAGCTTGGTAGTCGTGTTAAAGCCCTTCACATTAATGATAACTTCGGTCAGGATGACCTGCATCTTCTCCCTTTCCTTGGAACAATTCCATGGGAAAAAGTCATGAAGACACTTGTTAAAATCGGGTATGAAGGCGATTTGGTATATGAGATAAGAATGAACAATTATATGCCGGAAGGCTTAAAAATTCCAAGTGCATGTTTCAGTGTTGATGTAGGAAACTATCTACTTTCATTGTGCTGATAACAAATAGAAGGGGAGTAAAATCATGCGTCTGGCAACTTCTACCAATCTTTTTTCAAAACGCAGGGACGGCGGACTGCATACACCGTATCTGGAATCAATACGCCGATGCAGGGAGGCAGGTTTTACAACGCTGGACTTCAGCTTTACTGAGTTCTTTTTTACACGAACTGAATTGAGTGAGGATGACTGGCAAAGCCGTGTTTATGAAATTGTTAACGAAAGTCAAAAACTGGGGATTGATTTTTCACAAGCCCATTTACCTTATAATCCGGGATACATGCCGGTATGGAAAAGCGATTTGGAAAAAGAAGATTATTATAAATTTGCACGCAGAAGCGTGTTAATTAGCAGTATGCTTGGTGTAAAGTGGCTGGTAGTTCATCCTTTTACACAATGCGATGAAAATGAATATGATGATGAGGCAAGTGTGCAGTATAATCATGGGTTCTATGATTCAATTGTTGAGCTTGCATTGAAAAATAGTGTAAGCATAGCTTATGAAAACATGATCGAGTACCCACAGAGAAGAAAATTTTCAGCAAGAGCAGAAGAACTTTGTATGCTGGTGGATTCGTATAAGGATTCCCGTATAGGCGTTTGCTGGGATTTAGGGCATGGAAACCGTCTGTATTATGATGAATCTAATTCAATCAAAACACTTGGCAGCCGTATAGTTGCACTTCATGTAAATGATAACACAGGAATCAGCGACTTGCACTTTTTGCCTTTTATGGGTACAGTTGGATGGGGAAAAGCTCTTAAAGCATTAAAAGATACAAATTATACTGGTGATTTCACTTATGAAGTATACGGCTTTACAAAGAATATGCCTGAAAGTATGAAAAATATTGCCGCAAAATACGCATACAATGTTGGTCAGTACTGCGTATCTCTTTACAATAGCTTATAAGAATTCACATTTAAAATAAATATTATACATTAAGAAAGGAAGATACTTATGTCTAACTATCCAAAGACTATGAAAGCTCTTGTAGCCTACGGGCTTGGTGATTACAGATTTGAAACCGCATACCCTACGCCGGAATGTGGCCCTGACGATATAATTATTAAAACAGAAGGCTGTGGCGTTTGTGCAGGAGACTTAAAATGCCAGCACGGTGCTCCTAAATTCTGGGGTGATGAAAGCCAACCTTCATGGGTAAAACCTCCGTTTATTCCGGGTCATGAATTTTTAGGCAAAATTGTTGCAATGGGAGAAAATGTAAAGGACTTTGAAATTGGTGATAGAGTTACAGCGGACCAGATTGTTCCATGTGGAGAGTGCAGATTCTGCAAGGATGGACATTATTGGATGTGCCAGCCTCATAATATATTTGGCTTCCAGAGTGGAAATAATGGTGGTATGGCAGAATATGTTCGCTATCCAAAGACTTCAGTTGTCCATAAAGTTCCCCAAGACATGCCTCTTGACAAAGCCATGCTGATTGAACCTTATGCATGCTCAAAGCACTGTGTTGATCGCGCACAAATTGGCTGTGACGATGTAGTGGTTATCTCGGGAGCAGGGACTTTGGGTCTCGGAATGATTACATATGCAAGAATGAAAAATCCTAAGTTGCTGATTGTATTGGACATGGTTCAATCCAGATTGGACAAAGCTAAAGAATTCGGTGCTGATTTGGTTTTCAATCCTCAAAATCAGGATGTAGTAGCTGAGGTCTTGAAGCTTACCGAAGGTTATGGCTGTGATATTTATATAGAAGCAACAGGACATCCGTCCAGCGTTAAGCAAGGACTTTCCATGGTTCGTAAGTTGGGGCGTTTTGTAGAATTCAGTGTATTTGGTCAGGACACAACTGTTGACTGGTCAATTATCGGAGACAGCAAGGAACTTGATCTTCTAGGTTCACATCTCAGCCCATATTGTTACCCATTTGTAATTGAAAACATCAATAGTGGAAAATTGAAAACAGACGGTCTTATTACAAACTGCTTTTCAATTGAGGAATGGGAAAAGGCATTTGAATATGCAACAGGAAAATATGGCGATTTCAAGGTTTGTATCACTTTCTAAACAAAATGAAAGCGAGGAATAATAAACAGATGTCAAAGTATGTGGTTGGTATTGATTTTGGAACACTGAGTGCCAGATCAATTTTAGTTGATGTATCGGACGGGACAATTAAAGCAGCTTCTTCCATGGACTATCCACATGGAGTTATGGAAAGAAAACTTCCAAATGGAACTACAACTCTGGAAGCAGATTGGGCGCTGCAATATCCTCCTGATTATATTGAATGTGCAAGTACCACATTGTTAAATGTATTCAAGGAGTCAGGCATCGACCCTTCAGAAGTTATCGGGGTAGGTACCGACTTTACGGAATGTACAATGCTTCCTACTTTGAAGGACGGTACTCCCTTGTGTATGCTGGACAAATTCAAGGATAATCCTCACGCATATGTAAAACTGTGGAAACACCACGCAGCACAGGATGAAGCCAATAAACTAAATGAGATTGCAACTGAACGAGGAGAAGAATTCCTTGGATTTTACGGGGGGAAAATATCTTCTGAGTGGATGTTCCCAAAGATATGGCAGATTCTCAATGAAGCACCTGAAATATATGAGGCCGCCGACAGGTTTATGGAGCTATCCGACTGGATTACGTTGATGCTCACAGGTGAAGAAAAAAGGAACAGCTGTACGGCAGGTTATAAAGCAATCTGGCAAAAGAAAACAGGATATCCCTCCAATGATTTCTTTAAAGCACTTGACCCCAGACTTGAGCATGTAATCGATACAAAAATGTCAAGAACTATATATCCTGTGGGAAGTAAAGCAGGTTGTATTACCGAAAGCAGCTCCGAATGGACAGGGCTTCCAGTGGGAACTCCTGTAGCAGTAGGCTGCGGAGATGCACATGCCGCCGTTCCGGGTGCCGGTATTACAGGCCCTGATATAATGCTGATGGTTATCGGAACATCAGGCTGCGATATGATGGCAAGCAGACAAAATATAAAGGTGCCGGGAATGTGCGGAATTTGTGAAGACGGAATTTTGCCGGGATATTTTGGTTACGAAGCCGGACAATCTTGTATGGGTGATCATTTTGCGTGGTTTACACAAAATTGTGTTACTGCCGATATTACTGCAAAAGCAAAGGAAAAAGGAATGCATGTTACAGCATATCTGGACGAACTCGCCTCACAGATTAAGCCGGGAAGCAGCGGATTGCTTGCGTTGGACTGGTGGAATGGAAACCGTTCTGTGCTGGTTGATGTGGATTTGACAGGTGTAATGTTTGGAATGACCACCACTACCACTGCTCCTGAAATGTATAAAGCTCTGGTGGAAGCTGTGGGATATGGAAAACGTATGATTATAGACACCTTTAAAAAATACGGTGTTACAATAGAAAAACTTTATGCTACAGGCGGCATAGCTGAAAAAAGTCCTTTTGTAATGCAAACCTTTGCTGATATCATACAAATGCCTGTTCATGTAACGGCATCAAAGCAGACAACCGCAATGGGTGCGGCAATGTTTGGAGCTGTTGCAGCGGGAAATGCCAATGGAGGATACGATACCATTGAACAAGCCGGAAATGCAATGGGTGGAGGAATAAAAAATACATATCTGCCTGACACGGAGAACAGCAAAACATATGAGTTGCTGTATCAGGAGTATTCAAAACTTCATGATTATTTCGGAAAAGATAATGACAGTGTTATAAAGCGTTTAAAAAATATTAAAAGGAAGTCTTTTGGAATATGCGAAATATCATAGACAGGTTGTTGGACAAAGAGAGCATATTAGTTGCAGGCCACAGAGGAATTGATGCGTTTTATCCTGAAAATACTCTGCTTAGCGTACAAAAAGCTCTGGAATTAAATGTTGATATGATTGAATTTGATATGAATCTGACAAAAGACAAAGTTGTTGTCATAATGCATGATAGAACGGTGGACCGTACTACAAACGGAAAGGGTTATATTCATGAAATGACACTCAAACAAATTAAGGAATTGGATGCCGGGGGGAAATTCGGTAAAGTATTTGAAGGCTTAAAAGTACCAACATTGCGTGAATTCTGCGAACTGGTTCAGCCGTATGAAGATGTTCTTTTAAATGCAGAAATAAAGGAAAAGACATACGAAACAGTAGACCTTGCCATGGAAATATTAAAGGAATACGGCTTAATGCATCGCTGTGTTTTTACCTGCTTTGACGCTTTCATTGCAGCATATATGTATGACTCCTATCGGGTAAAGGTACAGGGCTTTCCTAAGGAAAAAATGGAGAACTTTGTTGATGGGGAAAGCGGTACTTATTCAAAATTATTTGCAGTAGGCATTGATATGAAAATAATAACTCCTGAACGTGTTCGGGAATTTGAAAACCTTGGAATATTACCATGGTCCTACTGCCCCGACACTGAAGAACTGGTTTATGAATCCATACGCTGTGGGGCAAGGCTCATGACCTGTAACAACCCGATTCCCGCACTTAAAATATTGAAAGCGAAAGGACAGCACAGCTAAATGCTAAAAGGCAATAGATAAGAAGGTGATTTACAGAGTGATTAGCCAATTAGCAATATTAAAAGATATAAATGTACTTTCCATTTGCGTACGTATTTTTCTTTCTGTAGTAATCAGCGGAATTCTTGGCTTTGAAAGGGGACGTAAACGCCACCCTGCCGGTTTTCGTACATACATACTTGTGTGTCTTGGTTCAACAATCGTAATGATGACAAATCAATATATTTACCAAACATATCATACGGGAGATATCGGCAGATTAGGGGCTCAGGTTGTCAGCGGTATCGGATTTCTGGGAGCCGGAACAATAATTATCACCGGAAGGAACCAAGTCAGAGGTTTGACTACGGCTGCCGGTTTGTGGGCTTCAGCCTGCATCGGCTTGTCTATAGGTATCGGGTTTTACGAAGGTGCAATTTTGGGTGGTACTACAATATTTTTTGTCATGACTATTTTGCATAAGATGGATAATTTAATGCGGAAAAAATCAAATTTACTGCATCTATATCTGGAATTTGAAAATTCACTGGGCTTGGGTTCATTTCTCAGTTTGGCAAAGAAAAACTCTATTGATGTCATGGATGTTCAAATTGTTAAGAACAAAGGTGAGGAGAAAAAGGCAATGTCTGTCCTCCTTTCCGTACAATCAAAGGAAAACCGTCCGCATACAGAGGTTTTACAATCCCTTAGCCATGCAGTGGCACTGAATTGTATTCATGAAATCTAGTTCTGCAGAATTAAAATAGTTAACATAAAAGTCTGAGGTGATAAAGTGAATATGGAGGAACGTAAAATCAATTTGGTTATATTTGATGTGGACGGAGTTATATTTGACAGTGAACCGCTGCATTACCGTGCAAAACTAGAGATTTTACAGAGTTTTGGTCTTAATGAGACCTTTGATTTAAAAGAATACGTAGGTAAGTCGAATAAGGAACTGTGGACGAGAATCATAAAAGAAAACAACCTGAATGCGACTCCGGAAGAACTGGAGATTCGTCAGTTTAATCTGATTCTGGGTTATGTGAGGAAAGAAAACATACCCACTACAAAAGGGCTTGAAAATTTATTAATGCATCTAAAGAGTAAAGATATTAAAACAGCAATTGCTTCATCCTCCAACAGGTATTATGTCAGTCATGTACTGGAATATTTCCAATTAAGCGGATATTTTAATTACTCCGTTACAGGGGACGAGGTTAAACACCAGAAGCCAAGTCCTGATATTTATCAAAAAGTACTTTATATCAGTGGAATACAAAAGGACAGTGCAATCGCCATAGAAGATTCAACTTCCGGAGTTCGGGCAGCGGTTTCAGCGGGAATAGCATGTATTGGTTACCGCAATCCAACATCCGGGGTGCAGGATCTTTTATTGGCTGCTACCGTTGTTGAAGAACTTGGGCAGGTAAAGAATTATATTGACCACGAATTTGAGGAGTAAAAATTTCGCAAAACGGTAAGCTTTTTAAATTGAATTGAGTCTATAAACTAAAATAAGATGGTTCATACTATCTTATTTTTTTATTTTATCAAGTTATTTTACCACCAAGGCCCCCACATATCATCATGTCAGCCATCTCTAAAGCCTAATTCTTTATAAACTTCTTATGTAATTCAATTGTTGATCCTTTATTAGTGTGAATTTGATGTACAATATGCCCCATATATTACATGTGTTTACATGGAATGGAATGTATGGTATAAAAATGGTATAAAACTATATAAATACAACATTTTTTTAAGGAGGGACAAAATGAAGAAAATATTATCAAGTATCTTAACCCTGGCATTGATAGTATCACTTGCTGCCTGCGGAGGCAGTACAACAGAAAAAAGCGATTCGACTAACGGAGCTTCCACAGGTGCTTCAGCCTTTGCAGTAGGTATGGTAACTGATGTAGGCGGAATCAACGACCAGTCCTTCAACCAGTCTGCTTGGGAAGGTCTTCAGCAGTTCAGTAAAGAAACAAATGCATCTATTTCCTATCTGGAATCAAAGCAGGAAAGTGATTATGGTACGAATCTGGACAAACTGGCCGATCAAAAGAACAGTCTCATATGGGGCATAGGCTATGCAATGACTGATGCAATAAAGACTGCGGCTTCCCAATATCCTGAGAAGACCTATGCTATAGTTGACAACTCCTATGGGAAAGAGACACCTTCAAATGTCATAGGTGTTGTGTTCAGAGCACAGGAGCCATCCTTTGTGGTAGGCTACATTGCTGCTAAAACCACGAAGACAAACCAGGTTGGCTTTGTAGGAGGTATTAAGGGCGATGTTATAGACCAGTTTGAGTATGGTTACAGAGCAGGTGTTGCTTACGCTTCTAAGGAACTCGGCAAGGAAATTACAGTTAATGTCCAGTATGCTAACAGCTTCACAGATCAAGCGGTTGGTAAGGCCATAGCTTCTTCCATGTATACCAAGGGCTGCGACATCGTATTTCATGCAGCTGGTGCTGCCGGCATTGGGGTTATTGAAGCAGCCAAGGAAGCAAACAAGTTTGCTATAGGTGTTGACCGAGATCAGAGCCACCTGGCTCCAAAGAATATTCTTATATCCGCTATGAAGCTTGTGGGTAAGGCAATGGATCTCGTATCAACACAGGTAAAAGACGGCAAGGAACTTGGTGGAACCACACAGGTGTTTGGTATGAAGGAAGGCTGCGTCGGCATTCCCGAAAAAAATCCTAATGTGGATCAGAAAGTTTTGACTGATGCCAAGACGGTTGAAGGAAAAATAATGGATGAATCAATCAACGTTCCATACAATAAGGCTACATTCGACAGCTACATAAGTACACTCAAGTAAAATTCATCTAAATCAGGGGGGGATGCACTTCCCCCAACTGTTACATTTACCAACTAAAGGTATGGGGGTAACTATGGACATTAGCGAACAGTTTGCAGTGCAAATGAGAAACATTACAAAATACTTTGGCGATTTTTGTGCGTTGGACAAGGTCAGCCTTGATATTAAAAAAGGCACTATTCATGCATTGCTGGGGGAAAATGGTGCAGGTAAATCAACCCTGATGAATATTCTTTACGGATTGTACCAAGCAAGCAGTGGCGAGATTTACCTTAAAGGCAATAAAGTGAATATAAAAAATCCAAATGTGGCTATTGAAAACGGCATAGGAATGGTACACCAGCACTTCATGCTGGTTGAGAACTTCACTGTGTCACAGAATATAATTCTTGGCAAAGAAGTCACAAACAAAGCCGGAGTCATTGACAATAAAAAAGTACGGCAAGATATTCAAGAGCTCAGCAAAAAATACGGGTTGTATGTGGACCCGGACTCAAAAATTGAGGATATTACAGTTGGAATGCAGCAGAGAGTTGAAATTCTGAAAGCACTTTACAGGGGAGCCGAAATACTGATACTTGATGAACCAACGGCTGTATTAACTCCCCAGGAAATTCAGGATCTGATCACTATCATGCATAACCTTATTGCCGATGGCAAGACAATAATAATTATTACACATAAATTGAAGGAAATAATGGAATCTTCGGATGTATGTACCATAATCAGAAGAGGAGCGTACATAGACACAGTGAATGTAAGGGATGTTGATGAAATGCAGCTTGCATCCATGATGGTCGGACACGAAGTGAATCTACATATTAAGAAGCAGTCTGCAAAACCGCAGGAGGTTATATTTGAAATTGACAATCTCACGGTTGCCGACCGTAGAGGCATAGACAAGGTGAAGAACCTTTCTCTTTCAGTAAGAAAGGGCGAAATCGTGGGAATTGCAGGTATTGACGGTAACGGGCAGAAGGAATTAGTGGAAGCCATAACATGTCTGTCAAAAGTTAAAAACGGCAAGATAAAGATTAACGGTAAAGAAATACAAAACACAACTCCTAAGAATGTGTTGAACAATAAGCTTTGTACCATTCACGAAGATCGTCACAAAAGAGGCCTTGTGCTTGATTTTTCGGTAGCCGAAAACTTTGTACTGGAAAACCACGGCAAGAAGCCTTTTTCTCGTTTAGGAATAATGAATTACAAATACATATATTCATTTGCAAAAGATTGTATACAACGCTTCGACGTTCGGCCTACGGACTGCGAAGACATGAAGGCGAGAACTCTTTCAGGGGGGAACCAGCAAAAGTTAATTATCTCCAGAGAGGTAACCAACGACCCGGAACTTCTTGTTGCCGTACAGCCTACGAGGGGTCTGGATGTAGGAGCTATAGAGTATGTTCATAAATCTCTGATAACTCAGCGTGACGAAGGCAAAGCTGTTTTGCTTATATCTTTTGAGCTTGATGAAATTATGGATGTCGCGGATACAATCGCTGTGCTTTACGACGGAAGAATCGTAGCCACCTTCAGTCAGGGAGAGGCGGACGAAAACACCATCGGACTGCTTATGGCAGGAGGGGGTAAAAAAAATGAAGCATATAAGTAGAATTATTAAAAAGCCCTTAACCGGCATTTTTCTTTCTATTATATTGGGATTCGTTGTGGGTGCTATAGTTCTTGCAATAGCCGGATACAATCCGATAGATGCCTTCGCATCCCTGTTCAAAGGCATATTTTCAAAACCCAAATATATTTCAAATACTATAATTAAAGCTACACCTATAATACTCACTGCAGTAAGTGTCTCTTTTGCATTCAAAACAGGTCTGTTTAACATTGGAACTGAGGGACAGTACATTATGGGTGCTATAACTGCGGCAGTACTTGGGTATAAGCTAAATCTTCCGGGCCCTCTGCAAATCTTGGTAGTTGTTGCAGCAGCCGTCACGGTAGGAGCTGTCTATGGAGGAGTGGTAGGATTTCTTAAGGGGCGCTTCGGGATTCATGAGGTTATAACAGGCATTATGCTGAACTGGATTGCACTTTATATGAATAATTTCATAATTACGCTGCCCGGTCTGAAAAAGCCAAATGCGGAAGCCACGTATGAAATAAAGGCTCAGACGTATACAACAGTGCTGCAGAGTTGGAAAACCTCCAAACAGGGAATTAAATGGTTAAAGGAACACCCAATCCTACAGGAGATATTACTAAGGACCAACCTGAATTACGGCATCTTGATAGCCATAATAGTGGTAATACTGGTTACATTTTTTCTTTATCGAACCACAAAAGGCTTTGAGCTCCGTGCAGTAGGCTTCAACAGCGATGCGGCAGAATTCTCCGGCATGAATGTAACTTCAAAAATAATACTTTCCATGGTTATAGCCGGAGCCATATCCGGACTTGCTGGTGCTATGCAGATTACAGGCTGCGACCCCCACAGGATTTCTACACTTTCAATTTTTGAAGGAAATGGCATGAATGGTCTCTCCGTTGCACTTATCGCGGGAAGCTCGCCTGTAGGATGTATTTTTGCAGGATTGTTTTTCAGCGGTTTAATTTACGGAGGCGGCTCAATACAATCGGATATCGGGGCACCGTCAGAAATAATCAATATAATGATAGGGACAATAGTATTCTTTGTGGCTTTGGCGACAATATTCCCGCTGATAGCGGACAGACTCAGGAAGAGAGGTGTTGATAGTGTTAAATAGCATATTACTGTTAATAAGTATAACCCTGATGTATTCAACACCGCTGATCTTCGGTGCCATGGGCGGAGTTATATCCGAACGTGCGGGGGTTATTAATCTTGGCATAGAGGGAATGATGACCATAGGTGCATTCACAGGTGCCACTGTCGGTTATTATACAGCTAATCCCTGGCTAGGATTTTTAACAGCAGGTTTGGCAGGAGGAATCCTTGCCCTGTTGCATGGGATTGCGTCTATATCGTTTAAAGCAAATCAGACGGTATCAGGTATTGCCATGAACTTTCTTGGGCTGGGCCTTTCACTATTTCTTTCAAGGCTTTTCTTTCAGGGAGCAACCATGACAAAGCCCGTAACTAATAAGATACCCAAAATTTTAGGTAAAATAAATTCAAAGGAACATCCGATACTTACACTGCTCAACATGGATACCACTGTAATAATAGCATTTATACTTATGCTGACGCTCTGGTTCGTATTATACAGGACGAAGTGGGGACTCAGAATTCGGTCTGTAGGCGAGCATCCGGCGGCTGCGGATTCGCTGGGTATAAGCGTTTCAACAATAAGATACTCATGTGTTATCCTTTCAGGTGTGTTTTCCGGCTTCGGAGGCGCGGCTATGACGCTTGCAGTGGTGTCGCTTTACTCCGCTACAGCCATATCCGGTCAGGGCTTTATTGCACTTGCAGCGGTAATATTCGGAAAATGGACGCCACATGGGGCGTACGGTGCATGTCTGGTCTTTGGACTTTCTCAGGCACTTGTGGTACTGCTGGGCGGGGGCACGGTCAAGATACCGTCACAGTTATTATCAATGCTGCCCTATATCACAACCATTATTGTACTTGTTTTGTTTGTGGGGCGTTCAGTAATGCCGAAAGCAGACGGAATACCTTATGAAAAAGGCACCAGATGATAAATGAGAAATAATAGGGTAGATTTTAAAAAGGGACTTAATTAACGTTGTCCGACTGCAACAGCCTTACTTAAGTCCTTTTAGCCTGTGTTTACTGAACTATATGGGAGTACCGATTTAATGTTTTTTATAAGCAGGTTTAACACTATCTATTGCTTAGTACCAATATTTCACAAATATATAAACGATTTAGAATAAATTGTAATAGCTTTAACTGAGCTTATTTTTTGATAAAATCTCCAGTGACATATCCAAAAGAAGTAAAAACATGAATATAATAGTAAGTGTAGAACTCGAAAAAACAAATAAGCAGGGAAAAGCTGTTATTATGCCTAAATTAAGTATTATGCTTAGAAGTGAGGGTAAACTCAACCTTTTATCTATTAACATGCTTTTTACAGGTTCAAAAACTTTTAATACAAAAAATATAAAACAGCTGGATATTATGGTTGCTATATTTAGATAATAATTGTCTCTTATAATTACTGATGAAACTAAGATAGTAGTTGCAAAAATCAGTAATATATCTTTTACTTTTAACCTATTTTTCATGTGGCCTCCGCCTATTTTTGGTATTATATATTATATATGGATGTTTCTTTATCCGTCTATATTTATTTAGGTTGAAGGATGTTTTATAAAAATATGAATTCTAAAACAATAAGACACTTTTATATTTATAGTTGCTTTTCATCATTTCTCTTATTTTTGCCTGTACTGCTTATGATATATAATGAGAGGAATGTAACAGCCGGTGATATGTTGATTATAGAGGCATTTTATTATTTCTCAATTTTTCTTTTTGAAATACCTACTGGTATCTTGGGCGATAAAATCGGGCATGACAAACTGGTTGTTATGGGACTTATGGGGACCATATTGTCCTATGTAATGTTTTCGTTTTCTTATAACCTGACAACGATAGTTATATCACAAGTATTACTGGGTATATTCGGTTCTTGCATAAGCGGTTCTGACCATAGCAGTCTATATGTGTATTTTGATAAATGTGGGGAGAAAAACAGTGCGAAATATCAGGACAAAATTTACAGACTTTCAGTTGTCGGTATGCTTTTCAGCTTTATTTTGTCGGGGATGGTATTCAATCTGGATTCAAGGGGTACATTGACCTTTCTGCTAACTGCTCTGTCATATTCTATAGCCGCAGTTTTTTATGTCTTATTTGTTATAAACAAGAAAAATGAAGTTAATGGCAAAGAAGAGAAAATTACTATCACGGCAACTACCCCGGATCATAAGCCCGGCATTTATTTTAACAAAGATGTAATCATATACGGCATGTTAATCGGTATAATATCAGGTAGCTATGTAGTTTCACAAATCTTTTACAACAATTTAAAGATTGATCCGTACGTAATCGGAATATTGTATTGTGCCGGAAATACAGCACAGTTTGTACTCAATAAATTCAAGTTTAAAATTAACAGGATACTGATGTTTTTAATACCCTTGATATATTTGATAACAATAATAGAGAATACCGTTGCAATCATTTTATTTGTATTTCTTGTAGCTCTGATTAACTCCAAAGTCAAACCTTTTATAAATAATTATGTCTTAACTAATACAAAAACTCATAAGGCATATAATATGTCACTTATGAGTTTAGTTTATAACATAATCAATGTTGTTCTAATGGTTTCCCTATCCAGAATTATTCAACTAATGGGTTACAGACCTTCAATGATCCTTATGACAGTTGTAACTTCATTACTTCTTTTATACATTTACATTAAAATAAGTGAAAAGAATAAAATGGAGGTTAATAGGTCGATAGTATAAACTCCCTTTAAATTGATAGCAATTTTATTTTAACGCCAGTAAATATATAGTAAAATATGTATAATACTTAAATAAATAGGAGGATAAATATGAAGATAAAATGGTTTGGACATTCATGCTTTCTTATAACTTCGGATAATGGTACAAGGATACTGACAGACCCTTTTGATGAACAGGTGGGTTATCCTCTTCCGAATACAGAGGCAGATATTGTTACAGTAAGTCATAATCATTTTGACCATGATAATATTGGAATCGTGAAGGGTAATTTCAAGTATATTAAAGATACAGGTAATTTTGAACAAGGGAATATAGAAATAAGAGGCGTATCAACTTTTCATGATGAATTGTGCGGTGCCAAAAGGGGTAAAAATATAGTATTCATATATTCCATTGACGGTATGACTATTTGCCATTTGGGAGATTTGGGACATACTTTATCTCAAGAACAGATTAAGGAAATCGGAAAGGTAGAGGTACTACTTGTTCCAATAGGTGGTGTATACACTATTGACGGAGATACGGCAATAGAGGTTATTAAATCAATTAATCCAAGAGTTTCAATTCCCATGCACTATAAGACGGAACATTTGTTATTTGATTTGGCAGAAGATAAAGAGTTTCTGGAAAAAATGGACGGTAAAAAGTACTCTGGTAATGAGCTTACAATAACTGCAGATAGTATATCTGAATACCCTGAGGTTTTGACACTGAATTATTTATAAATAAAAATTAAACAATAAACAGAAAGGGTTTTCTATGAGTGCTTGTTTATGGCCCGGCAATAATCAAAAAATGCAACAATATCACGATACCGAATGGTGCAGACCAAGCTATGATGATTCATATATATTTGAAATGATTACTTTGGAAGGGGCTCAAAGTGGATTATCCTGGAGTATCGTACTATCCAAACGAGAAGAATATAAAAAGGCTTTCAGGAATTTCGATATACGATATTGTTCAACTCTGAGCGATGAAGAACTGGAAAATATCAAAAATGAATATAATGTTATTAAAAGCCCTTTGAAATTAAGGTCTGTCAGAAGTAATGCCTTGGCAGTTCTTAAAATACAAACGGAATTTGGAAGCTTGTCAGATTACCTGTGGCGTTATATGAATTATCAGCCCCAGATAAATATTTGGGATTCTGAAGAACAAATTCCTGCAAAAACTCCTTTGTCAGAACAAATTAGCAAGGATTTAAAAAAGAGAAACTTCAAATTTGTTGGTCCTGTTATAATATATTCATTTATGCAAGCAATCGGTATGGTGGATGACCATATAAGGTCATGTCCGTATAATACAATAAACAGATAGTTTTTGTTAATTGAATAAAATTGTGAAGAGAGTATCGTAAAACTACATTTCGTAGCAGCGATACTCTTTTTTTTATTCAAAACACCCCATAAATGTAAAATAATGGGTTGTTTTTCGAGCGTTTAAAATTACTTTAAATAATGTGAGTAATTTTTAAAAAAACTAGGAGGTATTTCAATGACTCAAAAAATTATTATTAGAAAAGGTACCAAAAGCGAACTGATTAATTATGGTGCATTGGAACTTGGTGAACTTGGTTTCTGTACAGACACCAAAGAGGTCTATGTGGGCGATGGTACCCTGAATTTCTTAGTGGGTGCTGCCATGAAAGGTACACTTGCTAACCGTCCGGAACCATCAACCAACGGACGATTCTATTTTGTTATTTCAGGAGACGACAGAGGCACTCTTTATTATGATGACGGTTCAATATGGTATAAGATTAATAACTATTCTGTCGGTGAACTAAAAGGTACGCTGGATGATATAAAAGACGGAATTAACTATAAAAAAGTCAGGGCAGAGGATGTTACAGAAGGTCATGTTAACAAGGTTTCAGATGGTAAGAATGTAAAAACTGCAGCAGATATAAAGGAGCACATTGATAACCCTGAGATACACAGGAAAATAAATGATTCAGGGCTTGCTACCACTGATCTTTGGTCTGCTCAAAAAATTAAAACTGAAATATTTAATGCAATAAAGGGTCTTGATTGGCAGGATAGTGTTAAATCAATAAATGTCAAGACAGTACCTGTTAATCCACAAATTCACGATAGATATATTATTTCTGCCGATGCGGAAGGGGTATTTAGCGGAAAGGAAGGCCAGATTGCAGATTGGAACGGCTTCTCCTGGGATTTTTATGTTCCTTCGATAGGCTGGGCTGTATATGTAGAAGATCAGAACAAGAATTATACATATAATCTGTTAAACCAATGGGTAGTAACCGGAGGTGCAAACCAGACAGTTGAAGCCGGAAAAGGTCTTATTGGAGGTGGCTCACTAGATACTATTACAATTGATGTGGGTGCAGGAAACGGTGTGGAAGTAAATGATGATTCTGTGTCTGTAAAGCCTTACCGTGGAATAAATGTAGACATCAATGGAGTTAGTGTAAATATTGATAATGATTCAATAATATTTGATGATGAAAACGGATATACACTGACTATCGGAAAAATTGATGGTGGGTCTTTCTAAGGTGGTGCTTGAATGGAAAACAATGGAACACTTATTTGCATACGCAGGGGTACTGAATCTGAACTGAAAGAATTTGTTCTTCAAGAGGGTGAACTCGGATTTACCACTGATACACATCAGCTGTTTATAGGCTCAAATTGCGGGAATTTATTGTTATCAAAGGGTAAACAAAAACGTAAAAACTCTGACAAGAATAAATAAGTTAGTAAAGCAAGTAAAAGTAAGTGAATGTAAATAGGATTTTTACATTTGCTTACTTTTACGCTGTAAAAAGGGAGGAGATACAATATGAAAAGGGTAATAAGTGCTTTAATAGCATTAGTTTTTATAATAGTAAGTTTGCTTTCGGGAATTACAAATGTAATGGCTCAGGGGAATATGGACGATACAATTAATTCTGGCGTGAACTGGCTTATGTCCAGCCAGAATACTGACGGTTCATGGGGCGAAACTGCAGAAACAAAAGCCAGAATTACGTCTAAAGTTGTTGAAATCTTAAAAGAGTATGACTTAAATAATCAAAACAGTCAGATCGGAATGAATTGGCTAACTAGCAACTCACCACAAAACAACACCGATCTGGCCAGATACTTAGCTGTTTCCGGTTTTGAAAATGCAGCTAGAATAGCCGAATTGGTTAGTTCACAGGCTGAGTTTGGAGGCTGGGGAACTGTAAGCGGAGGAGCTACAGATAATCTGACTACATGTTTGGTTGCATCTGTTTTGATGAAAAAAGACGGCTACACTAACGAAGTAACAAAAGCAGCCTATAATTTGCTGTCAAATCAGAATCCCGACGGAAGCTGGGGTATGATTAAAGGTGAGAACACAGGCAGTGTAGAAATGACAGGATTAGTAAGGTCTTTTTTGACGGAATATCAAAGCAGGACAAGAATAAATATGTCGGTAGAACTGCAAAAGGCTTGCGATTGGCTCGTTTCCCACAGATACGCAGACAAAAGCTGGGGAAGTATAGAAGCCAGTTGCTTGGCATTTTTGGGTCTTTGTAAAGATAAGCCGGAACTTGTAAGTACTATGCCCGACTACTTTATGAGTAAGCAGGCTTCAAACGGCAGTTGGAATAACAGCCCGTATGATACAGCTCTTGCAATTGATCTGCTTTACGGTGAAAAGCTTCAATCCACAGTGGGTATCAATGACATAAAACTTTATTCTAACGGTGTTACGACTGAAACTTTTTCTCCAAAAGATCAGGTTGAAATAGTGCCTGATTACACAGGACGCAACATTCAGGTTTATGCCACAGTTATAACTCCGGACGGATTAAGGATTAATCTTTCACCAAATGCAATAGGGGGTTTTTCCTGGAACAGCTCAATGAGCACAGAAGGGACTTATCAGGCTGAAGTTGTACTGAAAGATAATCGGGGAGAAATAAAGGATATTAAGCAAAAACAATTCAACATTAAACCAATGCTGGAGATAAGAGAGTGTGAAATAGAAATAACTCCCGGTGCATGTGTTATAAACAAACCTGTTAAACCACAGTTGGATTTTTATGTTAACTGTAGTGCAGCCAATATAAATAAACCTGCCAAGGCAACTGTTAGTGTATTTGATTCAACTGGCTATGTTGTATATACACAGGAAGTCTCTACGATTTTGAAAACGGGTGAAAATACGATTCCACTTGGAAGTTTTTTGCCTGTTGTTTCATACCCAACAGAATATAAAGTAAAGGCAGTTTTGTATTATGATGGAAAGGAACTCTTTACCAGAAATGATTCGTTTCAAGTACTTGATACGGTGAATTCAACGTATACAACTAACGCTGACTTTGATTTGGGAACCTTAAAAGGTATCAACCATAATGAAGTGTCTGACCAGTTGCAGTTGAACAAGTATGCTGAGGTTTTCCCATATATCTGGATTGCCAATGCTACCGAAGGAACGGTATCAAAACTTGATACAAGGACAGGCAGAGAGGTTGCCCGCTATCGCACAGGCAGTACTAGTGGTACTAATCCCTCACGTACTGCAGTTGATAAGGACGGTAACTGCTGGGTAGGTAACAGAAGTACCGGCTCGGTTACCAAAATAGCTATGACAGGTGGCATAGATAAGAATAAAAACGGGAAAATCGATACGTCTACTGATCTTGATGGAAATGGCAAAATAGATGCTAATGAAATTCTTCCATGGGGACAGGACGAAGCGATTCTTGCGTATGCCCCAGTAGGAAATAATGCTGATTGCTGGCCAAGGGCTTTAGCAATAGACAAAAAGGGGAGAATATGGGTTGGATTATATTATGAAAAGAGATATGTTGTGCTTAATCCCGAAGATGGAAGTTTTACCGGGATATCAGTAAGTACAGTGTCTAATCCATACGGTGCTACTATAGACAAGGATGGAGTTTTATGGTCATCAGGAAACGGAACTCCATTAAGAATTGACAGCTTGGATACTAATACAAGTACTTTCTTAAAAAGCTACGATGTCGGAAAAGGTCCTTATGGAATTGTTGTTGATAAAAATGGAATCGTTTGGGCTGCCTGTCCAACTAAAGATAGCAACGATAGAAGTGCATTAATAAGGCTTAATCCAAGTACAGGGGCATATACATACCATTATGGAAATGGAAATGTAGGCAGGGGAGTTGCTGTGGACAGAGACGGCAACATATGGATGGCGTGTTCAGGAAATAACTGGGTTGATAAATTTGACTCCACAGGGAAATACCTTTCATCGGTAAATATAGGTGACAACGGGGGTTCGGTTCCCATAGGAGTGGGTGTTGACAGTGAAGGATATATATGGGTAACCTGCCAGGGTTCAAACAATACCTTCAAAATTGATACCACAGGCAAAATAATAGGCAAATATGCGGTAGGTGCAGGACCATATACATATAGTGATATGACAGGCTATAACCTTCAAAATGTCACAGCCCATGACGGTACCTGGGTCGTTACACATGATGGTGGAAATGAACAAAACACATGGTCCGGTGTATCGTGGGATCAGGATACCCCTGAAAATACTGCTATAGCAGTAAGTGTAAAGGCCGCAAACACTATTGAAGAACTCGCAGGAAAAACATTTACAGCTATATCAAACGGAATGCCTATTTCAAATATAAGCGGACGTTTTTTAATGATCGAAGCAAAACTAAGTACTGCAAATTCAGTTAGTCCTGCACTCAAGGAATTGAGAATTGAAGGTAAAAAGGGTATTCTGACTGCTAATGCCGGTGATGATATGACTGTAAAGGCTTTGCCGGGAGCTATTGATGCTGATGTAACCCTTGATGGTTCAAAGTCATGTGACCCTGACGGAAACAAGCTTACATATAAATGGAGCTGGAATAACGGAACTCAAACGGCAGAGGGTGTCCAGCCTACAATAAAATTACCTGTAGGAACCACCGAAATTTCTCTTATAGTAAACAATGAGTTAAGAGATTCAGAACCGGATACAACAAGGGTAACTGTTACTGAATTTGCGGTGCCTGATGCTATACCCCAAAAACCTGAGAATTTGAAAGCAGAAGTAAACGGAGGTACCGAGATATATGTTTCATGGTCACCATCACTAAATTCCACCTTTTATGAACTGGAAGTTGACGGAAATATTATTAATACTAAGGATGTAACCAATTATATTCATACGGGACTTATTCCCGGAAGTACTCACCAATATAGAGTAAGAGCGGTTAATTCAAAGGGCTTCAGCGACTGGACAGATATAATTAATGCGTCAACAACAGACTATGCTGCTGAAATAGACCGTATTTTAAAAGAAGTGGAAGCAAAGCTTCCTGACTTAAAATCTTCTGAAATAATTCAGAACACTCAAAATCTCCTTGATTCTGCTAAAAATCTGATGCCTAAAATAAGTACCGGTCCGGTAAAGGACTCTTTGCAAGCAAGAATAGATAAGGCACAGGATGCGATTACTGTTGCAGGAATTAATGTTAAATTAACTGTGTTGGAAAATATGCTGCCTAATATAAGTTCATTGGAACCCATAAAGAAGGCATTGGATGAGGTTCAGCTTGACGTTAATAATCTTCCTTCACGTCTGGATAAAGAAAGAAATGAATTCCAGATCAGAATAGACGAAATATTAAAACATTTTTCAGATCAATGGTATTCAGAGCCGGTTATGCAATCTTCTAAAAGTAAGGCGGCTGTAATTAATGTAAACGGGAAAATCTATGCCATTGGTGGAATTGAAAGCGACGGTGTCCTTTCAGACACCATTGAAGAATTTAATCCTCAAACAAAAACCTGGACCACCAAAACAAGTATGCCCGGAGGGCCAAGACAGGGTATGGCAGTTGCTTCAATAGACGGAAACATATATGTAATAGGCGGTAAAGTAGGTTCACAAAACCTAGGGCTTGTTGAAATGTATGATACCGTTACAGATAAATGGACAAAGAAAGCAGATATGCCTACAATAAGACAGGGAGCCGTGGCCGCAGCTGTAAATGGTAAGATATATGTAATAGGAGGAAGCAATAGTACCAGATATTTTAGAATTGTTGAGGAGTATGATCCTGTAAATAACAAATGGTCAACCGGTACCAAGGCTCTTATGCCTACAGCAAGGGATACAGCAGGAGTTGCTGCTGTAAATGGGGAAATATATGTAGTAGGAGGATTTAACTCTACAAATAGATTTTTAAACAGCGTTGAAAGTTATAATCCCGCAGAAGACAAATGGGAGACAAAAACTTCTTTGCAGGTTCCAAGACGAGCTCTGGGAGTTTGCCAGCTTAATAACATTATATATGCAATAGGCGGTTACAACAACGAAGGAGACCTTGGAACAGTTGAAGTTTTTGATCCTGTAACAGGCCAATGGAAGCTAAAGACTGAAATGTCTATGAAGAGAAGTTATTTATCCATCGTACCTATCAATAGTTCAATTTATGCAATAGGTGGAACAAATAACGGAAAGCCTGTAAACACGGTAGAGCAGTTTATTCCGTAAGAAATTAAATGAATATATTTTAGGGGTTGTCGCAAAAATTGATTTTATACTGAAGTACCGGTATTAAAACAGAAAACTTTCTGTTTTGCAACAGCCCCTTCTTATGACACTAATCCCTTGACAACTTTTCATGTTAGCTTTAGACTAATATTAATAATGTTTAAAGGCTGTGAAGAGAAGAGTAGACGACGTAGCGATTACAGAGAACCTTGGGAGTGCTGAGAACAGGGGAGTCGTGAAAATGTTGAAGATGGACTTGGAGCTTCGTGCTGAGGGCTGGTATTCAGGCTTTAGGTATCGACGGGAACACCCGTTATAGTGCATACTGTATTGTTGCAGTTGTTAAGGCTTTTGCCGTGAGGCAAAAGTAAATTAAAGTGGTAACACGAGTATTCTCGTCTTTAAATAATTTATTATTTAAAGACGTTTTTTATTTTAAAAGAAGATAGTAAATCAGGAGGATTAAAAATGTCAAAAAAACCTTATTATTTGACTACGGCTATTGCATACACATCCAGTAAACCTCATATAGGTAATACTTTTGAAATAGTATTGGCTGATAGTTTTGCAAGATTTAAAAGAATGCAGGGGTATGATGTGCGTTTTCAGACCGGGACTGATGAGCATGGTCAGAAAATAGAGCTGAAAGCAAAGGAAGCCGGAATCAGCCCTAAGGAATACGTTGATAACTTTGCTTTAGAAATAAAGCGTATCTGTGATTTAATGAATACAACCTATGATAAATTCATACGTACAACTGACGAGTATCACGAAAAGCAGGTTCAAAAAATTTTCAAGAAGCTCTATGAGCAAGGAGATATTTATAAGGGACACTATGAAGGAATGTACTGTACTCCATGTGAAGCATTTTTTACAGCTTCACAGTTAGTAGACGGCAAATGCCCGGATTGCGGAAGGGAATGTCATCCTGCCAAAGAAGAGGCATACTTCCTGAAGCTTGGTAAATATGCTGATCGTTTGATTCAGCATATAAATGAACACCCTGAATTTATTCAGCCTGAGTCCAGAAAAAATGAGATGATGAACAACTTTTTACTGCCGGGATTACAGGACTTGTGTGTTTCAAGAACCTCCTTCAAATGGGGAATTCCTGTAGACTTTGATGACAAGCATGTTGTATATGTATGGCTGGATGCACTAAGCAATTATATTACAGGTTTGGGTTTTGATGTTGACGGAAATAACGATGAATTATTTAATAAATACTGGCCTGCGGACATGCACCTGATAGGTAAGGACATTTTAAGATTCCACACAATCTATTGGCCTATTATGCTTATGGCTATGGATGTACCGCTTCCAAAGCAGGTATTTGGTCATCCGTGGCTGCTAATGGGCAGTGGCAAGATGAGTAAATCTAAGGGAAATGTAATATATGCGGATGAGCTTGTTAATATTTTCGGAGTAGATGCAGTCAGATACTACGTTCTTCATGAAATGCCCTTTGATAATGATGGTGTAATTTCTTGGGAATTGGTTACTGAACGTATCAATTCAGACTTGGCTAATGTACTTGGCAATCTGGTTAACCGTGTAATCGCTATGAGCAACAAGTATTTTTCAGGCGTTGTAAATAATTCAAATGTAAGGGAAGAAATCGACAATGAACTCGTTGAATTAACCTTGAAAACACCTGAAACAGTAGTTGAAAAAATGGATAAATTGAGAGTAGCAGACGCACTTTCAGAGATATTCTCATTATTTAAACGCTGTAATAAATACATTGATGAAACAATGCCTTGGATACTTGCAAAGGATGAAGACAAAAAGCCAAGGCTTGAAACAGTATTGTACAATCTGGTAGAAAGCATTGTGACCGGAGCAAGCTTATTGGAAGCTTTTATGCCTGAAACTGCACAAAAGATAGTTGCCCAGTTAAATACTTCTATCAGGCCATTAGAGGATATGAAGGTTTACGGACAATACAAATCAGGAACAAAAGTTACTGAAACACCTGAAATCCTATTTTTAAGATTGGATATAAAGGATATATTGGAAAAAGTGGGACAGAAAGACGAACCTGAAACAACTTCTGCACCTGTTGAGGAAGAAAAAAAGGAAAATGTCATAGAGATTGAACCAAAGGAAGAAATAACCTATGATGATTTTACAAAAATGCAATTCCAGGTTGGCGAAATAGTGGAATGTGCAGAGGTTCCAAAATCCAAAAAATTATTGTGTTCACAGGTAAAAGTAGGTGGACAGATAAGGCAGATAGTTTCAGGTATAAAGAAACATTATACGCCGGAACAGATGGTCGGTAAAAAGGTAATGGTACTTGTAAATCTCAAGCCTGTAAAGCTGGCAGGAGTTTTGTCTGAGGGTATGTTACTATGTGCTGAGGATGAAAATGGAGAACTTGCACTTATGATACCTGAAAAACCAATGCCATCAGGAGCGGAAATAAGATAACAATTTATATTTGACAAAGAAGGGGTGTACCGGGACATTGGTACATCCCTTTTTATGTATATAAAATAAAAATCAATTGAATAGTAGGTAATATTAAAGTATAATTGAACAGTAATTTATTGTAATTTTCTACAATTCTTTACTGTAACGATTAAGTAATTTTTTGAAGTAATCTTTGGAACGCCGGCATTTAGAAAGGGGGGGAGAAAAGTAGTTTGTATGAGGTAAGATAATGCAGCACCTAATGAAATTTATATATGCACTTTCATATTTCCCGTCTTTAGGCTTAATTCATAATTTCCGGAATGTTGCTCTTAACGTCAATTCGTATACTGCACATACATTATTCAAATACAGCACCTTTAAATTCATTTCTTAACTCAAAGCTCAAAGTAGTCACATTGTTATTCCAATGTAGACTTGTATTACAAAAGACAAATCAGAAGAAAAAACTTCTACTACTACTACTAATTAAAAAATCGAGGGGGTCAATTTTAATGAAAAAAACAGCTTTTTTATTATGTTTTCTAATGATTTTTACAGCATTATTGCCACTGCAAAATGCTAATGCGTACGATGCTTCGCTTATTCCGAATCTTCAGATTCAACAAAAGAACATTCCGAATAATGATGCAATGAATTTTGTAAAAGGTTTAAGACTTGGATGGAATCTAGGTAATACATTTGATGCTTTTAACGGTACAAATATTACTAATGATTTGGATTATGAAACATCCTGGAGCGGAATAAAAACTACTAAGCAAATGATTGATGCAGTTAAAGCAAAGGGATTCAATACTGTACGTATCCCAGTTAGCTGGAGTGTACATGTAA
>JAEZIU010000205.1 GCA_023436485.1 Bacillota bacterium
TCGTATTGCCTTCTATTCCTAATTCGTCAATTACTTCAGCTATTATCCTATGAATAATACCGTGAGTACAACCGGGACAATAGTGAAGAGATAAATCCTTTAAAGCATGTGGTTTTTTAAACACAGTAGCCATTTTTTCCCTCCATCTGAATCTTATTTATTTAAGATTTCCTTTATTTTATCAAGAACTTCTTTTTGGCTTGGAACCATACCACCCATACGTCCATAGAAATGAACAGGGCGTTTTCCATTAACAGCAAGGCGTACATCCTCAACCATTTGCCCTGCACTCAGTTCAACACTTAAAAATGCCTTTGGTGTTTCTGCATACTTTTCAAAAGCGGCATTTGGGAATGGCCACAATGATATAGGTCTTATTAATCCAACCTTTATGCCTTCTTTTTCTGCCATTTTTATTACATTTTTTACAATCCTTGCTACAGTTCCGTATGCAGTTAAAATTATATCTGCATTTTCACAATTATATGTTTCAACTCTTGTTTCATTTTCTTCAATCTTTTTATATTTAGCCTGAAGCTTCAGGTTATGATTTTCAAGAATTTCAGGTTGGATATATATGGAGGTAACATCATTACTTTCCCTCTCCATTTTTGTTCCTGTGCAGGCCCACTTTTTATCATCTTGATAAATATCTTCCTTATCCTTAAATTCAACTGCCTCCATCATCTGACCCAGCATACCGTCTCCCAAGATTATGGTAAGTATTCTGTATTTGTCAGCTATGTTGAAAGCTTCTACTGTCAACTCGTACAGTTCTTGAACACTTGATGGAGCAAGAACTACATTTTTGTAATCTCCGTGGCCTCCGCCCTTTACAGATTGAAAATAATCGCACTGTGCAGGAAGTATACCTCCAAGGCCGGGACCGCAGCGAACGATATTTACCAATACTGCCGGAAGCTCTGCTCCTGCTATGTATGAAATACCCTCCTGCTTTAAACTTACTCCAGGGCTTGAAGATGATGTCAGAACACGTGCTCCTGCCGCTGCTGCTCCATAAACCATGTTAATTGCTGCAACCTCGCTCTCAGCCTGGACAAATGTACCGTTTATTTTTGGCATTGCTTTTGCCATGTAATGTGCTACTTCAGTCTGGGGTGTAATAGGATATCCAAAATAATATCTACAGCCGGCTCTTAAGGCAGCTTCTGCTATTACCTCATTACCCTTCATTAATAATTTTTCTGCCATATTAACCTCCATGAGCCACAATAGCAGCTCCAAAATTTTTATTATAACGCATCAGTTCAGAGAAAATTTTCTTGCCTTATTATATTTTATATCTTTATAAGCTCTTATTTTCGCTTAATACAAGGCTATCAGTCAAAAACCAATTAATGACTTTTTGCTAACTCATATTGGTAAATGTCCGTAAACTAAATTTCCCAACATGACACGTTTGAGTTAAATTTATCATGTTATAACTTAATGGATGCAATTTTAACTAATGATTCTTACTTTTCTACCTCTATAACGCAATCAGGACAAATTGTAGCACAGAATGCACATCCGATGCATTTGTCCATTTCATCGACTCCTGCCGGATGGAAACCCTTCTGATTTAATTTATCAGATTTCATTATGACAATTTTTTTAGGACAAACTGTAATGCATAGTTTACAGCCTTTACATCTTTCCTCATGGAATATAACTTTTGCCATTATCAAAACCTCACTTTATTTTATTAACTTAATTACTTATGATTTTTAGTAATTTAGAGAACTAAAACTATTGTTTTATTATAAAACTCTTTGTATCTATTTGCAAGTTGTGTAACTAAAAACTTCAATTATTGCACTTTTGACCAATATCCGTTTTCGTTAAATTGCCAAGCTCTTTGTTCGGCACTGTCAACTATGTTTTCATCATAACCAAGTATTTTTAATAATTTTATAGCATTACGGGTAATTGATTTACCCGGATAAATTTTATAGTCGAACTTTATGTTGTCATCCTCAAAGAACTCCTGGAAATGGTAATTTTTAACTTTATCTGCTAATATTTGTGTAAGTTCTATATCGTGGGAAGCACAAAGGGATATACAATTATTATCTGATATAAAGTTCAATATTTCAGAAGATGCCGCTATTCTTTCAATAGTATTTGTACCTCTCAGCACTTCATCTATGACACACAGGCATGGGACATGGTCGTTGAGACCCTTCAAAATACGTTTAAGTGATTTTATTTCAACAATGTAGTAACTCTCATTCATTTCAAGATTGTCACTCAGAGCCATAGAACTGTAAATATTAAAGTAGCTGGAATAATATTCCTTTGCAAGACAAGTGAAAATAGTCTGAGCAAAAATTGCATTTATTGCTACTGACTTGAGAAACGTTGATTTTCCGCTTGCATTTGACCCTGTTATCAATGCCCCTCCTGTTACTGAAAAGGAATTTGTAACAGGATTTTTTATTAATGGATGATACATGTCTGTAAATTCTATTTTTTTATTGTTTATATTCCCATTTACCAATACCGGAGTTGTATAATAATCAAGGCTTTCCCTGTAGGATGCCACTGATATAATACTGTCAAGAATTCCAACTGTTTTAAATACAGACTCAATTTCCTGACTATGTTTTGTTACAATTTTAAAGATACTGTGAAATGCAACCGGTTCCCCAAGAAGAAATATTTTTATAAGCTCAAGTAAATAGTTCTCACTTGTATAGAATAAAAAGTAAAAAGCATTTAGGCTAACTCCCTTTACTTTAGCAGTACATTTTCTCAATTCAATTAAATATGTATCCAGTTCTTTTATATTGAGCTTTGATATTCTTCGTGAAATTCCCAGCATATTCACAATATATCCGAGAGATTGCAAGTGACCGATAATCTGATCCCTTGCCTTGAAATAAACTGTTACATTAACAGCAAGTGATATCATAAAAATAGCTATTGCTCCGGGATAAAATATTGTGGCAACAATTGATGCTATGAAGATTAATGACAAAATCTTATAGTATATTCCCTTTATGCCGCCCCCGCTTCTTTTACCGTTTAAATATTCTGATATACTTAAAAACCTGAGTTTTCCCAAATCGGATAAGATTAACTGAATCTTTTCACGTTCAGAGGGGTTTTTTCTAAAATACTCTATCAGCCTGTCTCTCTCTGTCAGCTCATTCTGGTCATAGACTAATTCCCTCAGCATATTGTATAGATATTCTTCTCCTACATCCGTTCGGGTTATGTTCACCCTGGCAAAAATCCTGTTCATATCTAAATCATTCCAAGTTATGTCATCTATAAAAAAGTTTTTTCCTTGATCTTTATGGTTATCAAAATAATTTCTAACGGAGTTATATATATCCTCTGAATACTTTGTATCGGGTGCTTTCCCCCATTGGGCACGTATCTGTCTTCTGTTTTTATTTGTACGGGATATTTTTCCGGTTATACTTATTATTATACATCCCGCAACTATTGCTAGAATAATATAAAAAAATGTCATAACGTCCTCGCCTAACCTCTATTCCATGGAAGATGTATCTGTTTTCTCATGGATAATATTTCTGTGTTACTTAAATCATTTTTTTGTATTCTATTCACAACTTCTTCCATACCTGCAGTGATAGCAATTGGTATTCCTGTTTTTTCTGAAACCTGAGATATTATACGGTTTCCTTCAATAATTATTTCAGGAGTGGTTTCCTCTAAAAGATTGCTATTGTTTACTAATTTTGTTACCTTTATATTTGCTCCTTCTTCAATAACAGCAATCATCTCGACTATCTTTTCAGGTGAATCAGTCATAATCCTTTTTGTATTTACTACAAAAAACATTTCGTAGTCGTCGCTGACTATTTCTTCCTTGAACCTTGATACAGCTTTAGCACCAAGGTCGTCTCCACCCACATCCAAAACCACTTTTGTATCCTTGTCTTCAAACAATGAGTATATTTC
>JAEZIU010000052.1 GCA_023436485.1 Bacillota bacterium
TATTTTTTGCATACATACTACTTCTTCAATTCTGTGGGCACACCAACCAACTATTCTGGCAACTGCAAATAAAGGTGTGAACAGCTCAGTTGGAATTCCCAGTGCATCATATACAAATCCTGAGTAAAGGTCAACATTGGCACAAATATTTTTAGATGTACCCTTTGCCTGTGCAAATACATCAGGTGCAATTCTTTCAACAGCATCATATAGCAGAAATTCTCTTTCTCTGCCCTTTTCAATTGCCAGTTGATGTGCCTTTTCCTTTAGTAGGATTGTTCGCGGATCTGACAAAGTATACACGGCATGGCCCATTCCATAAATTAGACCTGCCTTGTCAAAAGCTTCCTTGTTCATTATCTTTACAAGATAATTTCTTACTTCGTCATCATCAGCCCAGTCTTCTACATGCTCCTTTATATCTATAAGCATATTCATGGCCTTGATGTTTGCGCCGCCGTGCTTTGGTCCTTTGAGTGAACCAACTGCTGCTGCAATGGCCGAATATGTATCTGTTTCAGTAGAAGATACTACTCTTGCAGCAAATGTGGAGTTGTTTCCTCCTCCATGCTCTGCATGAAGCACCAGTGCTAAGTCAAGTATTTCAGCCTCAGACTGTGTATATTTATTGTCCGGCCTGATCATATGCAGTATATTTTCAGCTGTTGACAATTCAGGTACAGGACTATGGATATATAGACTTTGCCCTCCGTAGTAGTGGGACTTAGCCTGAAACCCGTAAGCCACCATTGTAGGAAATCTGGCTATCAGTTCAATACTCTGTCTTAAAAGGTTTTTTGGATCTATACTGTCAGGTTCGTCATCAAATGAATATGAAACAAGGACACTTCTTGCCAACTTATTCATGATGTCAGAACTAGGTGCCTTTAATATCATATCCTCGGTAAAACCGTTTGGTAATGCTCTTAAACCTCCCAGCAAATCGGTAAACTCTGACAACTCATCGCTATTTGGGAGATTTCCGAACAACAGAAGGTAACATACTTCTTCAAAACCAAATCTTTTTTCCTGCTGAAATCCCCTTACCAGATCGTAAACGTCTATACCCCTGTAAACGAGTCGTCCTTCGTCTTCTTTTCTTTCGCCCTCGTACATAACATAACCGTGAACCTCGCCTATTTCTGTCAATCCTACCAGTACTCCGGAACCATCGCTGTTTCTGAGTCCTTTTTTTACACTGTATCTTGTAAAATATTCCGGGTCTATTCGGTTTACACAATCAACTGCACTTACCATTTTTTCAATATAAGCATTTAACTTTTTTTCCATAACTACTCCATTTCCGGCATTGGATAAAGCATTTTTTGTATGCCTGTGTGCCACTATTTTTTTACTAATGCATTCTTATTTATTTTGTTTTTGCATGAATAATCAGAGACCTGTTCCTTCACAAAAAGTTCCCAACTTAAGATAATTGTATAATAATTCATTAGCTAGTGCAAGATTAATTCGTTAAAAAATCATCAATGTAAGTTGTATCCTTTTAGAACCCTTGTACCGAGCTGCTTATAAGAATAAATAAAGGCTTGAGTCACTCCGGGAAATATCTCCGCACATTAACTCAAGCCTTCTAATTAACCTGTATAATTATTCTGAAATATCAGATAAGCTTACTTTCCGCAACACTTTTTGAACTTCTTTCCACTTCCGCAAGGACAGGGGTCATTTCTGCCAACTTTATTACTTACAGCGATTCCGGCCTTTCTGTATTCAGTGGTAATTTCCTTTCTTCTTTCAACAGAAAGTATGTTTTCCCATTCAGGCAGGTTGTACAACCATTCTGCTTTTGCATCCAACATGTTAAAATACAGCTTTTCATAATCTATTTCTGCATCCAGAACTGTTGTCTCTTCCAGTGTTTCAAGATCAACCTCTTCTACAAGACTTGTATTTATTCCATCCAAGAATCCTGTAAATGTAACATTGTCCATATTGAATGTACTTGCCAGATCTTTCATTTCGCCTTTCAAGGTCTTCAAATTATTGCTTAATATATATGCATAGTTATCTTTTTCCTTTAAAAAGTACTCTTTCCAAAAAGATTCATTTTCTTGTGGAGTTCTTTCATCATCCGCAATTTCTCTCCACTGTTCGTATATCGACATAATAACTACTCCTTTTCTTATAAAATCTCATGCTATTATACCATAAACAAATTAATCATACACTAATTATTTGTTTGTGCACAATATAAAATTTTTGTATTAATTATTATATATATTTTCAATACTTATGTTAACTTTTCCCCATTCACCGCATATATTGGTATATGACTACTTAAATTTATTAATAAAACATGGTGGTGAATTTTATGGATTATGACTTTTTAGACCTTGATCAGGCAGACAGTCTGCGACAGATGCCCGGCATCTCATATATCAGGCTATTTCACGCTTCTCCGGGAACTCCTGCTGCTGATGTTTATGCAAATGACAGACTTATTGCCAGGGGACTTTCTTATGGACAGTTTACTGAGTATATGCCATTGGCTAAAGGCACGTACAATATTGAGGTGTACCCTGCCGGACAGAAGAATACTCCTATACTGCGTATAAACTTCCCTGTACCGGAAAAACAGGTATTCACCCTGGCTGTAATCGGTATCCTTCCAAGAATCGGAATACTGCCTGTTGAAGATGAATATGAAACTCTTGCTCCGGGAAGAGTCAACATCAGGTTTGCCAACCTCTCACCTAATTCCGGCAACCTTGATCTTGTTTTAAGAGAAGGCCCGGAAGTATTTTCAGATATAGGATATACTGAAGTTTCGGATTACAGGAGCTTCCCACCGGGAAGATATAACTTTTTTGTCAGACCGTCAAACACAACTACAAACCTTCTATTCGTGCCTGTAAATCTTCTCCCGAGAAGAAATCTGACTTTCTACGTTGTTGGAAATCAAGGTATTCAACCCGGACTGCAAGTTTACATCCCTATGGACGGTACTACCTATC
>JAEZIU010000063.1 GCA_023436485.1 Bacillota bacterium
GGGACTCGAACCCCGGACCAACCGGTTATGAGCCGGTTGCTCTAACCAACTGAGCTAAAGGCCCGAATTGGCTCCTCAAGTAGGACTTGAACCTACGACCCTGCGGTTAACAGCCGCATGCTCTACCAACTGAGCTATTGAGGAATATCTCTATGCCACTCATCTGAGGGCTTTGCTCTCGCGAGCACATAAACTATTATACTTACGAACTTGAAACTGGTCAACACCAAAATAACCATAAATAGACTATTTAAATGGTTTATTGTCGTTTTTCTAAGTTATAATAAACCAATCGGACAGTAGCTACTATTTTTAATTTTCCAAATGGCTATTAAGGTGCAAAAAAACCCCCTATCCTATATTTATTTCGGATAGCGGGTCAATAGATTAATCTAAATAATCCTTTAACTTTTTGCTTCTGCTTGGATGTCTTAATTTTCTTAACGCCTTTGCCTCTATTTGGCGAATACGCTCTCTGGTTACGTTAAACTCCTTACCAACTTCCTCAAGAGTTCTTGCCCTTCCATCATCCAAACCAAATCTTAGCCTCAGAACCTTTTCTTCACGTGCCGTTAAAGTATCTAGCACGTCAATAAGCTGTTCTTTAAGCAATGTAAATGCAGCAGCTTCAGCAGGTGCAGGAGCATCGTCATCAGGAATAAAGTCTCCCAAATGGCTGTCTTCCTCTTCTCCTATAGGAGTTTCCAGCGATACCGGCTCTTGTGAAATTTTCATTATTTCACGAACCTTGTCTACAGACATACCAATTTCTTTTGCAATTTCATCAGGCTGGGGTTCTCTGCCCAATTCCTGCAGCAATTGCCTTGAAACTCTGATCAATTTATTGATAGTTTCTACCATATGAACAGGAATACGTATAGTCCTTGCCTGGTCGGCAATTGCCCTTGTGATAGCTTGTCTGATCCACCATGTAGCATAGGTACTGAATTTAAAACCTCGTCTATAATCAAATTTTTCAACTGCCTTAATTAATCCGAGATTACCTTCCTGAATTAAGTCAAGGAACTGCATTCCCCTACCAACATATCTTTTAGCTATACTAACAACAAGCCTTAGATTAGCCTCTGCTAATCTCCTTTTTGCTTCTATATCACCGTTTTCCATTCTATGAGCAAGATCGATTTCTTCATCTGCTGATAAAAGGGGTACTTTACCGATTTCTTTAAGGTACATACGTACAGGGTCATCTATACTAATGCCCTCTGGAATACTAATATCAAGTTCCTCGTCTGTAAGCTGAATCTCTTCCATTTCGGCTTCCATATCGCCAACCACATCAACTCCCATTGTTTCGAGAGTTTCATATATTTTTTCAATATGCTCCGGCTCAAGCTCGATTTCCTCAAAGGCATCCATAATCTCTTTGTAGGTAAGCATTCCCTTTTGTTTGCCTTTATCTATTAATTCTTTTAGTAATGCCTTTCTACTCTCTTGACTATGTTTCACTTATTTCCCCTCCTTTCGAGCTCAATTACAATCCTTTTTTCTTTAAAGCTATATTCGATACAATACTGCTTAATTCCCGATTTAATAATTCAACATCTCCTTCTGTCAGATCACTTCTCTTTTTAAGCTCGATTATTTCATTTTTTCTTTCTTCCAAGCCAAACAGGTCTATCTTTCTAATTATATCCAAAGCTGCTTTTTTATTATCCTCAAATATGCTCTGGGACTGCACTATATTTGCAAAACTTTCAGCCATACCGGGAGAAAGTTTATTTAATATTTCACCCGTTAATATCCCTGCCTTACTTTCAATTCTTTCAACTGCAAAATCGAATGCATTTTTTACTTCATCTGATTGAAATCTGTCCCAACAAACAATATCTTTAATGCTAAAATATACACTATTATCGAGACATATAGTTGCCAACAGCATTAATTGCAGTCTGACCAACCATTCTTCTTGATTTTTAACAACTGTACTCTTTCTTATTGGATTTCGGCTAAAGTTACTATTACTTGGAACTTGTCTTTTAAAATTCACTTCTGTGTCCTTTTGCTGCTTTACCATTTCTGATAAAATGGATTGTGTACTTACACCCAAATCGTCAGATAATTTTTTTACATAAAGTTCTTTTTCTACATTATTGTCAATTTTGTCCAATATAAGTACAGCTTTATCAATAAACCTAACTTTTCCTTCATTTGTTGAGGTATCTATATCTTTTTTTAGTGAACCAAGCTTAAAATCAAGCAAACCTTTGGATGTATCAACAAGCCTCTTAAAATCTGTAACCCCATGAGCTTTAATAAATTCATCAGGGTCTTTGCCTGATGGGATTGTTAAAACTCTAACATTACATCCAATTTCATTCAATAAATCAAGGCTTCTGAATGCAGCAGCCTGGCCAGCTGAATCAGAATCAAAGGAAAGAACTATTTCTTCAGTGTACTTCTTCAAAAGTCTGCCTTGATTTTCTGTTAATGCTGTTCCCAACGGAGCAACTGAATTTATTATTCCACTTTGGTGTAATGATATAACATCCATGTAACCTTCAGATAAAATCAATTGTCTGGAACAAGCACTTTTAGCAAAATTCAAAGCATACAAGTGTTTACCTTTTTGATAAACTTCCGTTTCAGGAGAATTCATGTATTTTGGCTGAGACGAATCAAGAACTCTCCCTCCAAAGGCAATTACATTCCCTCTTATATCAAATATAGGAAACATAATCCGGCCTCTAAATCTATCGTAAATTTTCCCACTTTCTTCCTTATATATAACAAGCCCACTTTTAATAATGGATGAATCACTAAATCCTTTAGCCTTTAAGTGTTTGTAAAGTGTATCAAATCTGTCCTCGGCATAACCTAATCCAAACTTGGCAACCGTTTGTTTCTGTATCTTCCTGTTCATTAAGTATGAATTTGGAAGCGTATTCTTCTCATCATTAAGGTTGTCTCTAAAAAACCTTGCGGCTTCAAGGTTTATCTCCAAGAGTTCCTTTTTTAAATTGGCTTTCTCATCATTGCGTATACCCTCACTCATATCCGGAATCTGAATTTTAGCTCTGTCGGCGAGAAGCCTCAGGGCATCCGGAAATTCTAAATTCTCAATTGACATAATAAAGTGTATAACGTTTCCGCCTTTGCCACATCCGAAACAATGAAAAATCTGTTTTACAGGTTCAACAGAAAATGA
>JAEZIU010000095.1 GCA_023436485.1 Bacillota bacterium
AACCGACGCTCTATCCTGCTGAGCTATGGGCACAAGCGATAAATATTAGGACTTATATATTATACAAGATTAATTTGAATTTTTCAAGCATAATTTAATGTTATTTTTATCCAAATATTACATTTCACTATCTTCATCGCCTTTGCTTCTACTTCCAGCTAGGGCCTTAAGTACCAAACCGGCCCCTGCAAACGGTAAACCGAACATTATTAACCCTTGATATAAAGTAACCGCACCAAAGTGCATACGAAGTGTCATAATTAATCCAAGCACAATTGACACAATGCCGAAGATTGTAATAATCCATCCCAGTATAGATTTACTATTGAAGAACAGCATAGCAACACCAATTAAAAGTGGTAAGATAATAACGCCCGTTGGTGGTGTATATCCAAAGAAATTCATCAGTGTAAAATTAGTTGTGATTATTGTATTTTGAAAAACCAAATACAGTCCGCCAGCAATGAGGGCCATCCCAACAATAAAATAAATAAAGCTTCTGCCTGCACTTCTAAAGTCTTCCTGGTCTCGCCTAAGCTGCCTTAATAAACGCCTTTTTTCTCCATCATTATTCCTCAAATGCCGACCCCTCCAAATTAATTCTCTTTCCATATTTATTATATCATACCAGGGCCATGCAGAAAAGCCAAGTATTAAACCAGAAAGCACCTCTGCCACGCAGCAGATATGCATTGGTACCTCGATGGGCTATTTAGATTTTATATAGATTAAAACTAAAAAATACACGATAATTAAACCGTGTATTTTATTATTCATTTAATATTAATAAGCTTATTCTATCTTTCTCTTTTCAGAGGTTTCATCAAGATCTTCTTCAAAGTCTACTTCTTTGCAACCATTCCATTCAGGTGAACATACCATCATGTGAAACGCCTCCTTTTTACATAATTAATTGCTTATTGATATATACCCTAAGTCAAATTCTTTAAACAAAAATTTTAATCTTTATGAAAAGTTAATAATCTTTTACATTTGTCTATCGCAAATCCCGTAAAAGCGTTCGTTATTTGCTCTGACAAATGTAAGATTATTAACACTTTTCATAATATGAATACACTAAATTTAATTGTCTATGAAGCTATATAAAATCTTAACTAAACTACTAAGGAATATATAGAATATTATTACCTTACCTAATCAAACTTTGTCAACCCGCAAACAAATCGAGTAGGAGGCGGTGGCTAACCGCCGTCCTCTCACACCACCGTGCGTCCCGTTGGGTACACGGCGGTTCGGCAAGTATCAAATGGAACTAGTTAAATAGCCAGTTCTTTTTTTTCTTTTAGCGTATGACCGTTGCTCCACCCTTCCGTTGTTACCTCGGGATTCCATCCCTACTTCATTACGGATAGTCCATAATTCATATGGTTGTCTGTGTTCATTACAAGGTCAGCACCTCCGAAACTCATTATCCTCCTACCGTCAAGCCCTTCCCTAACCTATCCTTTCGGTAGACTCAATCAGTACTACGGCTTGAACTGACTTCTGGATGTTCAGTTGTATATCCCTATACAGGTTACCTCTGTAGGAAATTTATCCTTCTTGTCGGAGGCTTATCATCCAGACCTCCCCGGTTAAGAACAGTATCCTTCATCTCATGTCACCGCTGCATTTACACCATGGAATTCGTGTAGTGTTGGACTTTGTTTTGTACTGCAAACTCGTCCTTTCCAAATATGCCTTATATGCAGTTTCTGTTCGTCGGTGCAAGACTTTGCCTTCAGCTTCCTTCAGATTCCACCTCACGATGGACACCCTTGCTGTTCAGCTAATGGTTCCCACTACAAAGCCCATAGCGGACTTTCACCGCCAAGATACTGCCCATGTCGGGCGAACAGTAAGACAAACAATCCCCCTCAAGCAAAGGGGATTGTTTAATTTCTGCATGAAAAGTGAATAATCTTTTACATTTGTCTATCGCAAATCCCGTAAAAGCGTTCGTTATTTGCTCTGACAAATGTAAGATTATTAACACTTTTCATATGCATAATATCTTGAATAAATTTTCTATCCAGGCCAAATTATAATTTCTCTAATTAATACTATTCAAATTGGAATCTCTTTACTATCTTTGATTATAGAATTTCATACGGTACAATTATGTCGATTGGTTCACTCACAACCGGCCGAGTTACTTCAACCTGAATAAAAAATCTATCTTCATTATATAACTCCCTGGCTTTTTGTCCCAATTTCACTGCCAAATGTATTGGAAAAAAGATGGCACCTTTCTTGCGAAGACGCCATCTTTTTATTTTAAATTTTAATTGTTTTATAATCTCTGCTATTGAGCTTGGGGCACATCACATTCTCCTGATTTATTACTTCCCCAGGCAGCTATAGTTCCATCTTCATTCAAAGCAATTGTATGGAAAGGTCCTGCGTTAATATTCTTCACATTAGTCAAACCATATGGTATTTCGCATTGACCACTGAAATTTGTCCCCCAGGCTACAACTGTACCGTCTTCTTTTACCGCTACAGTAAAGCTGTCTCCTCCATCAATGGCTTTGACATCTTTTAATCCTGCGGGAACATCACATACTTCACTTCTTCCGAAAGATCCCCAGACAATCACAGTTCCATCATCCTTTAATGCGATGGAATGATATTGTCCTGCTGCTATAGCCTTTACATTTTTTAATCCTGCAGGTATATTACATTGTCCATCGGCATTAAGCCCCCAAGCAACGACAGTGCCGTCTTTCTTTAACGCAAGACTGTGATAACCGCCTGCTGCTATGGCTTTAACATTATTTAACCCCTTAGGAATATGGTAATCCAAGCCTTCTCCGCCTCCCCAGGAAACAACTGTGCCATCCTCTTTAAGTGCTAATGTATGAAGACTTCCTGCTGAAACTGCAGCAACATTCTTAAGTCCTTCCGGTACATCAAGTTGTCCCTCATCACCGCACCCCCATAAAGCGACGGTACCATCATCCTTAAGAGCTACTCCATGCCAAAGACCTGCCGATATAGCTTTTACTCCCTTCAAATCTTTAGGAACATCACAGCGGTTATTGGTTTCTGTGCCCCATGCCTGGAAAGTACCATCATCTTTTAGAACTACTGTAAATCCTTCACCTGCAGCTACCGACTTAGCTTTTAATGAAGAAGCAGTCGATGTTGGTGACGGTATTGCAGCAAATTGACATGAAATATTATCTGAGCCGTTTCTATATGTAAAAATGTATTTGTTTTTGCTACTGCCTTTTTTTATAAAAAGGCTGTAAGCTATTTTTATTTCAGTTGGTACACCATCATTTTTTCCCGTCCACTTTTTTACTATGGGTTCGTTTACAGGCTTAAATGAGATTTGAGTTGTTCCATCTGACATTACAGTTGAAACAATGCCTACACGGTCTACGTAATCTACCTTATAGCCACTGTCTGGAAAATTGTACTTAACTGTGGCCAGGTATCTATTATCACCATACTCGCTGCTGGAATCTTTTGATACAGACACACTGATCCAATCTTTCAAAGGACTGCACTGTACCCATTCACCCTTAGGATCTTCTGGGGTTGAAGTAGGAGGTATGGGTGTAGTGAACTGTGTTGGGTATGGTGTTGCTGTTATTTCTGTAGATAGAAGCGGAATGTCTGAATCTGAAGTAAACTGGAATGATATCCTGTTATTTAAGTCATATGTAAATGAAAATACATATCTTGTAAATGGTGTTAAGATTGTGCCTATGTCAAGTTTATACACAAGTGTTTTCTTTGTCATAACTGTACAGCTAGCCCCGGTCCATCTCTCCACCTTTGGCTTAAACACATTTATCATATATGTC
>JAEZIU010000141.1 GCA_023436485.1 Bacillota bacterium
TCCTTAGTGTACTTGTCATTGTTAACGCCCATTACGAACATTGGAGCGTCAGCTGAAGGAGCACTGATAACAACTTTCTTTGCTCCACCCTTGATGTGAGCTGAAGCTTTTTCAGTAGTAGTGAATACTCCTGTTGATTCAACAACGTATTCAGCACCGCAAGCACCCCAAGCTATAGCTGTAGGATCCTTTTCTGAGAATACAGCAACTTCTTTTCCGTTAACAACTAATTTACCATCTTTTACATCTACAGTTCCTTCGAATTTACCATGAACTGTGTCATAAGTAAGCATATATTTCATGTACTCGAGATCGATGAACGGATCATTGATTCCCTTTACTTCTACATTAGGGTTGTTTATTGCAGCCCTGAAAACAAGACGTCCAATACGTCCAAAACCATTAATACCCATTTTTACTGCCATTGGTGTTACCTCCTAAGTTTTTTTTATTAATTAGTCAAGCAAATTAATGCTTATCGACAAAATAATTGGTTTCCTTTTCCTAAACCAAAGATAATTCTATAATATTTCAAAAACATTTTCAATAGTATATACGCTTAATTTAATAATTATTTAACAAACTTCTATTGTGTACTTTTCTATTAAATGATCGGGATTGTAGGATAATTTGGCCTTTCTTAGTCCCGCAATTCCCATGTCCTGTTCTCTGTTGACATATTCCATGTGAAGCCATTGGTTGTTTATAAACTGCTGGTTTATCACTGTATAAATGCCGTGAATTTCAGCGTTTGCCTTTTCAACATGAATAACTGCCGTATTTTTATTAAGCTGCTCTCCAACCGTAAAAGCCTCTGTTTCTCCGTTAACCCTGATTAATCCGCCTTTTAAGTCAAGTATTCCATAGTAATCAAGGAGTTCAAGGTTTGCGATTCTTTCATGGGAAAGGCTTTCATCACCGGATTGTCCTCTCTGACGGTACCATTTTTCTACTATATCCTTGCACTCTTGTATATTTGAGGATGTTATTTCTTCATACTCATAGCTGTAAAGTCTTTTAAACTTATTTATATGGTTTCTCTTGCCGTCAAGCTTCTTACCGGCCAATGTTGACAAACTTTTTACCGTATAAACATAATCAGCATTATCCCTATCCTCTGTGGCGTTATACTCAATTCCAATATTGTTCAGAATTTCAACTTGTTGTTTTGTAACTCTGGAAAAAATTAATTTCCATCCCTCTGAAGCAAAGTATCCGTTTAACGTTTCTATAGTCTTTTTGAATTCGTCTCCTTTTTCGTAATCTCCTATTGGAAAAAAGCAAAAAGGATTTAAATTATCCCTCACTGACATTATACATAAAAAATCATTAATTATTCCAAATCTTATTTTGTAGTGATCCTTCCACATGAAGAGATTCGTAAAACTCATTTCAGATGCAAGGACATCGGCTGTTTCGAAATATTTATCAAAACAGTCCTTGTCGTTAATAGATATTTCCCTATCTATTAAAGTAGTTTGCAACATATATATCCCCCTGTTAGCTGCCTCTTTGTCAGTTATTTAACATTTTGTATTATTGCTGTAAGATAAGTAACGGCATCCATCATATCTTTTATTGATATCTGTTCATTAACACTGTGTACATTGGTCATACCAACGCTCAGATCAACTGCTTCGATTCCTTTTGAGTTTATAATGTTTGTGTCGCTACCGCCCCCGGTAACTACTGCTTCAAATTCAATGCCGCATTCGGCTGCTGCTGACTTCATTATACTGATAATTCCTGAATCCGTTGATATATTGAAGGCAGGATATTCCACTTCATAATTGAATTCAACCTGGCCGCCGAATTTTTCTGCCGCCTGTACAAAACAGCTTTTCATATGATCAGTCTGAGCCTGCAGCTTATCCTGCTGTCTGCTTCTGGCTTCACCTTCAATCTCAACTTTATCGCATACAATGTTTGTAGCTGTTCCGCCGTGAATTATACCAATGTTTGCCGTTGTTTCCTCGTCAATTCTTCCAAGTTTCATGTTTGCCATAGCATGAGTCATAATTGTAAATGCGTTTATTCCGTTTTCAGGCTCCATACCGGCATGAGCGGCTTTACCTTTTATTATCACATTTATTTTATGGTGCGAAGGAGCTTTTACGGCTGCACAGCCTATCCTTCCGTCGCTGTCCAGAATGAATCCGTATTTTGCGTGTATTTTACTGTAGTCCAGATTTTTTGCACCAAGCAAACCAATTTCTTCAGCTACTGTGAATGCTATCTGGATATCACCGTGAGGAATGTTTTCCTCTTTGAGAATCTTCATTGTCTCCAGTATGATTGCTATCCCTGAAGCATCATCACCTCCGAGAATTGTTGTTCCATCGGTTTTGATTATGTCCCCGTCCACAATGGCTTTTTTCCCAATTCCGGGAACTACAGTGTCCATATGTGCCGCAATCAAAATAGCAGGAACTTTCTTGGTTCCTTTAACGGTACATACTATATTTCCACTGGTTCCGCCGATGTTTTCTCCTGCATTGTCCTCCACAGGCATAAATCCCATATTTTCCAGCTTTCGCTTAAGTGTATCGCACATTTGCCTTTCTTTTCCCGATAGGCTATCTATTTTCACCAGTTCCAAAAATTCATCAACAAGTCTGGTTCTATTAACCATTTTAATCCTCTCTTAGATTACAACTTTTTTATTATACTTTTTTAATATACCCATTATTTTAAAATTAAACACCATAATATTTTTACCACTCGTATTTTACCATATGTCCCTCGAGCTTCATGTTTTTGAAATCCTGTTGTCTTAGTGCCTCATACAGCACAATCGCAACGGAATTTGAAAGATTAAGAGACCTGATGCCGTTTTTCATAGGGATTCTAATGCAATACTCCTTTTTGCCCTTCAACAGTTCCTCAGGAAGACCTGCTGTTTCCTTTCCGAATAAAATAAAACAGTCGTCCTCAAATTGTACGTCACAGTAGTTATTTACAGCTTTAGTGGTTGAATAATAAAAGGTTTTTCCCGGAAACTTTTCATAAAACTCGTCAAAGCTGTTGTAATACCTCACATCTGCCTCATCCCAGTAGTCAAGTCCGGCTCTTTTCAGATATTTATCCTCTATAGAAAATCCAAGAGGCCCCACAAGATGCAGCACAGTTCCCGTTGCTGCACAGGTTCTCACTATATTTCCGGTATTCTGCGGAATTTCGGGTTCCACCAGTACTATATTAAGTGCCATAATAATCACATTCCTTTCGGTAACTTATCAGATATCACCTAAAACAAACATACAATAAAAAGATGGCTTTAGTAACCATCTTTTTATTGTATGTTTGTTTATTTTATCATTTTACTTATAATATCTCAATCCTGAACAGAAATATCAATCTCAAGAATCTCATTATCCGACAGATATAATGGTATACATATAGTTTTCATTTTAGACTGTGAAATTTGTAAATTTTCACCAAGCAGTAACGAAGGAGGGGTAATTTCAATACCGATTCCTTTATTATAAAGCAAAGTGGCAGTATTACCCAATATCATATTTGTAAGTTCGGACAGTGCACTTTTTGATATTTCATTTAGTTCGTCAACAGGCATTCCCATCATCATAGCTGAAGCTATTTTAAAAGCTACACCCTTGGTCATTGTAAAAATAGCTTGTCCACGAATTTTACCAGTAATTCCTACAATTATAAGTATTGACTCTCCCTGATAAGGAGAATTTTTCAAAAATACTTTTCCCAACCTGGCATCAACGTTGACAACTTGTTTAAGAACTGTCTGGCTTGCTTCGATAAATGGGTTTATATACTCTATGTTCATAATTCATCCACCTTGTTTTTATGTATTGTTCTTCTACATTCCATATTTCGTTGATGAGTATAAAAAATCTTCTTCAATTATAAACAATTTTAAGGCAAAATTCCATATATTTTTTTAAAAAGTAAAAAAAGAAGAATACTTAACCTAGCAATAACTAAAAAAGAACTTTAGCCTTGACCTTAAATATTCCTCTGAACCGTCTATTTTTTTGCTTTAGGTTTAAATATAGCTGCCATCATAAATCCGAAAAATACAGCTGCTGCAAGTCCCGCAGCACCTGCTTTGAATCCTCCTGTAAATGCTCCCAACAATCCTGTTTCATCCACATCCCTGAATACACCTTTTGCAAGATTGTAACCAAATCCAGTAAGTGGAATAGTGGCTCCTGCCCCCCCTATATCAACTATTTTTTGATATACCCCTAGAGATGCCAGCACCACTCCGGCTACCACATAAACTACCAATATCCGTGCGGATGTTAATTTTGTTTTGTCTATCAAAATCTGACCAATGGCACAAATTATTCCGCCAACTATAAAAGCACTCAAATAAGTCATTATTTCACCTCATTATTTTATCTTTTGTCAGTTTAGATTTCTGTGAATAGCTATGGCATGAGCTATACCAGGTATGGATTCCTTTTGCTGAGAGCTGATAGGGCTCATTAATGCCCCTGTAGAAACAAACAATACTCTCTTTAGGTTACCCTGGGTTATCTGGTTATATAAATGCCCTGCAAGAACCGTTGCTGAACATGCACATCCGCTTCCTCCCGCATGAGTATCCTGCTTTTCTTCATCAAATATCATTACTCCGCAGTCGTTGAATCTGGATTCTATATCCAATCCGTTTTGCTTCAGCATTTCCTGGCAAATTTGTTTTCCGACTTTACCTAAATCACCAGTTACAATAAGATCATAATAATCAGGCTGTAACCCTGTATCCTTAAAGTGTGCGAATATGGTATCCGCCGCTGCAGGAGCCATAGCCGCACCCATATTATTTGCATCTGTTATTCCTAAATCATTAATTTTTCCGGTTGTAACATGCTTTATATACGGGCCTGCACCATTAGCAGACAGTACTACCGCTCCGGAACCGGTTACAGTCCACTGTGCCGTGGGAGTTCTCTGACTTCCCAATTCAAGAGGAAACCTGAACTGCCTTTCTGCCGAACAGAAATGGCTGGAAGTCATACATACTACGTTTTCCGCAAAACCTCCTTCTACAATGAGGCTGCCAATACTCATTGATTCAGCCATGGTTGAGCATGCACCGTATAAACCAAAAAAAGGAACTTCTGTTTCTCTTAATCCGTAGTTTGCTGCTATACACTGGTTTAGGAGATCTCCCGCCAGAACATAATCTATTTTGTCATTAGTAAGCTTTGCCTTTTGAAGAACTTTTGCAAAGGCTTCCCTTACAAGTTTGCTTTCGGCTTTTTCCCAGCTGTCCTCCCCCCATAATTCATCGGGGATAATATAATCAAAGTCATTTTTTAAAGGACCCATACCTTCCTTTGGTCCTACAAATGAGGCTGTTGCTTTAATAGAAGGTGGATTTTTTAAGAATACAGTCTGTTTTCCAATATGTTTTTCTGCCATGTTTATTTTATTAGCCTCCTTTAGCCATAGCTATTTCATTATTTTAGGCTACTATTAAGTAATAAGGTAATGTATAATGCCTGCAATTATTGATGAACAAATTCCATATACTATTACAGGGCCTGCAACAATGAACATTTTTGCGCCCATTCCAAGGACATATCCTTCTGACTTGAATTCCATAGCAGGAGATACTACCGAATTTGCAAATCCCGTAATTGGTACTATCGACCCCGCTCCCGCAAACTTACCTATTTCGTCATAAACGTTAAGTCCCGTTAAAAGTGCTGCCAGAAAAATCATTATAATACTGGTTATGGCGGATACAGCATCATTGTTTAAGCCTTTATTTTTCAGCAAATTTATAAATAGCTGTCCAATATCACAAATAATGCCTCCAACCAGAAAAGCCTTTAAAACATTTGCAAAAAGTTTAGATTTCGGCGAGACTTCCTCAACGTATTTTGAGTATTGATCCTTGGTAAAACTCTTTTTCATAAAAGACCTCCCATATGCATACAAAAAAAAATGAAAATGCAATTTATTATATTTAATATACTTTGCATTTTCATTTTAATTATTATGGTAAATTTTATATACTTTTATAATCTTAACTCAATAGGACTATGTTCTAATACATAAACTCCTTTGTTGTGTATTTTTTTTGAAGACGGAAAGCCTGTCAGCACCAACACAATTATTATAGCTCCCAGAATTAATGCCGCTATTATTAATATAAATGCCTTGCATTTATTAATGTTTATTTTCCCGGTTTTATAGTTGTTAATCAAATCAAAAAGTCACCTCTTTTGATGTGTAAACCATTGAACTTTAATAGTTATTTGCAATCATTTTAGACTTAATATCTCTGAGTATCTTTTTTTCAATTCTGGAAACCTGCACCTGAGAAATTCCCAGCAGTTTTGCTATCTGAACTTGTGTCTTTTCTTTAAAATATCTTAATATGATTATCTGTCTCTCTCTTGCATCCAGTGTATCCAGGATTTGCCGTATGGCAATTTTGTCAATAAGATCAACTTCACAGTTATTATTATCTGCAGCATCTATCCTGTCTATAAGAAGTATGGGCGAGTTGTCTCCATCGCCAATAGTACTATACAGGGATTCGGGAGTACATCCCGCTTCAATTGCCATTACAAGTTCTTCAGGTAAAATGTTCATACGCTGAGCAATTTCATTAATTGTGGGCTCCCTACCAAGTTCTTTGCTCATAATCTCCTTGGTTATACGTGCTTTTGAGGAAATCTCCTTGAGGGATCTGCTTACTTTTATTATTCCGTCATCTCTGATAAATCTTTTTATTTCACCGATTATCATAGGAACAGCATATGTAGAGAATTTGACATTATAGGATGTATCAAACTTGTTTATTGCTTTGATTAATCCAATGCTTCCTATTTGAAATAAATCATCAACTTCATATCCTCTGTTCTGAAATCTCTTTACAATGCTCCATACAAGGCCTACGTTCCTTTCAACCAGAACGGATTGGGCTTGTTTGTCGCCAGCCTTGGCGTCTATTATAAGAGATATAACAGCATCATCTGATGTTTCCTTCATATTTTTGCCTAAACCTTTCTGTCACATATTTTGCCTGTCGCAGGCCGTATCTTATTACTTCGGGGAATGAATTCTTGTATAGTCTAATTATTAGCCATAATATATATTTTTATACATAATTTCTAATTATTTACAATCAAAATTAAAAAACTCTATCCCCCGGAATCATTTCCAGTACGTAAAATCTTAATTAAGATTTTAATTTTTTAAACATTGTGACAGTTGTACCCGCATTGGGTTCAGAAACTATTTCAACGCTGTCCATAAAACTCTCCATAACTGTAAAACCCATTCCTGAGCGTTCCATGTCCGGCTTTGAAGTGTAAAGAGGCTGGCGTGCCAGTTCAATATCTTCTATCCCTTTTCCTTTATCTGATATAATTATCTGAATACCTTCATCATATAGCCTGCAAATCATTTCCACAGTTCCCGAAGAATCTTCATATCCATGTATTATAGCATTTGTTACCGCCTCAGAAACAGCCGTTTTTATATCCGCCAATTCCTCTACTGTTGGGTCAAGCTGGGACGCAAATGCCGCAGCAACTACTCTCCCAAAGGATTCATTATTGGATTTACTCATAAATTCAAGCTTCATCTCATTAACCAGTTGCATTTTTCTTCCTCACTCTCTTTAACATGATGTTACAATATTAACCGCACATGCTTGAAATAGCTGTA
>JAEZIU010000166.1 GCA_023436485.1 Bacillota bacterium
CTGCTTGGTGAGTTGGATATTGCACTAAATCAGCATTTACCATTTGCAATAGGCTCACTCCCTAACAGTGAAGGTGCAGAAGAATATTGTTCAGACCTTGATTTGATGACAGGTTTACTTAACATAGAACATAAAATGGAAGGTATCTGCTACAAGAGGGAGATGTTTATAAGCAATCCTGCACAAGTAATGTGTTATAGACTTGTTAGCGACACTCCTGGTGCAATAAATCTTGATGTAATGATGAACCGCATAGGAATATCAGATGTAGTTGTAAAAGACGATAGGAGGCCAGGTAGGAAAGTTAGTGGAGGTGGATGGCCTGCACCGAGTGCAGATTCCATCCGTACAATCAACCCACATACTATTTTAATGAGAGGGTATGACTCTCAGATAGAGTTTGTTACAGCAGTTTGGGTGGAATGTGATGGTGATTTGTTAAATCCTTCGTCACAGCTTCTTGCTAGAAACTGCACAGAGGTTATAATATATCTTGCTTCTTCTACATCAAACCGTTCTGAACATCCTGTAGAAGATGTACTAAAAAGGTTGGAATGTGCTAGTACCAAGGGCTATAATGATTTGCGTAAAGAGCATATTATAGATTTCTCGGCATTAATGAACCGATGTGTATTGGACTTAGGTCCAGCTCCTTCATTAGTGACGGATGAAAGAATTTCCGCACTTCGTAATGGGAGCAGTGACCCTGCACTAGCAGCGCTATACTTCCAATTTGGCCGATATCTGATCGTTTCAGGTGGACGCGAAAACAGTGCTGCGCTTAATCTACAGGGAATATGGAATGCAGAGTTCATGCCTATGTGGGATAGCAAATATACTATAAATATTAACCAACAAATGAACTATTGGCCTGTAGAGCTATGTAACTTATCAGAATTACATATGCCATTAATGGAATTGATGGAGAAGATGCATGAAAAGGGTCAAGAAACAGCCAGAGTAATGTATGGCATGAGAGGAATGGTATGCCACCACAATACTGACTTTTATGGAGACTGTGCACCACAGGACTGGTACATGGCTGCAATGCCATGGGTTACAGGTTCGGCATGGCTTGCTTTGCATGTTTGGGAGAAGTATTTGTATACAAAAGATATTGATATTCTCATAAGAATGTATCCCGTATTACGTGATATGGCTCTGTTCTATGAAGACTTTTTAATAGAAGTAGATGGGAATTTGGTTACTTGTCCATCGGTTTCACCTGAGAACAGGTATATACTGCCTGATGGATATGATACCCCAATCTGTGTGGGACCTGCTATGGACAATCAGATACTTCGTGAGTTCTTTACAGCATGTATAGAGATACAGAATCTTTTAGATGTAGACAAGGATTTTTCTGATAGGCTTGCAAATATGATTGAGAGACTTCCGAAAGATAAAATTGGGTCACAAGGACAACTTCTTGAGTGGGATAAGGAATATCCTGAGCTTACTCCAGGGATGGGGCATATTTCTCACTTGTTCGGATGTTATCCAGGGAACCAGATAAATTGGCGCGACACTCCAGAATTAATGGAAGCAGTTAAGAAATCTCTTGAGCTGCGTGTTGCTAATGGTGCAGGAAGGCATGGATGGCCATTAGCCTGGTTTATCAATATAAATGCACGTTTGTTGGATGGAGAGAAAACAGATAAGGGTATTATGGGGATGATTACTGATTCCTCTTCAAGGAACTTATTTAATTTTAGCCTTGTGTTCCAAATAGATGGTAATCTTGGTGTTACTGCAGGAATAGCTGAATGTTTACTTCAGAGCCATATTGCACTGCACTTCCTTCCGGCCTTACCAACTTCATGGAAGAACGGAAGCATACAGGGGCTTGTTGCACGTGGAGCGCACCAGGTTGATCTGAAATGGGATGCAGGAAAACTAACAGAGGCTATTATTAGACCGAAATTCACAGGGAGTATAGAAGTGGTCGGAGATATTCTTGATGTAACTTGCGGAGATTTGTCAGTTCAAACCAACAAAACTGAAATAGGCTTTTCATTCTATGCTGAGGGTGGCAAGTCCTATGTACTTGTTCCTTCTCAAAAGAACTAATTAAATGCAAAAATACCTCCCGAATAAAGGGTGACTTGTTTATAACATGTACTCGAGGGAGGTATTTTTTTATCTTTGCTCTTTAGGTAAAGGGCAAACAAAATATAAAAACGGTTTATGTAATAGTTAATTTAAAAAAATAAAGGTTTATTAACTGCATAAATAATAGTTTAAATAATATTTTAATATATGGTTATAATAAACAAGTCTAAACTAAGGTTTGTCCAAAAAAATATAATGGAGCTAATAATTATAAGATTAGAAAATAAAGTGGTACTAATAACTGCTTCTACTAGAGGAATTGGCCTAGCGTGTGCTGAAAGATGCGCCAAAGAGGGTGCAATTGTTTATATGGGCGCTAGAAATATGGAGGCTGCAAACAGAATTGCAGAAAACCTAAACAGCAATGGCGGTAACGTTAGGACTGTATATAATGATGCAACCGAAAAAGAAAGCTACAAAAGTATGATTGAACAAATAATTAAGTCAGAAGGGCGTATAGATGCATTGGTAAATAACTTTGGAACTTCTAATCCCAAAACAGACTTAGACATTAAATCTACTTCTTATCAGGATTTTATCTCTACCATAGATATTAATCTGGCCAGCGTATTTCTGACATCTCAAGCTGTAATTCCACATATGAGTGCAAATGGCGGCGGCAGTATAATCAATATTTCTTCTATTGGGGGGATTCGACCGGACATTTCTCAGATTGCATATGGTACATCAAAATCAGCTATTAATTACTTGACAAAATTAATCGCAACGCAATGCGCACGGGACAACATACGTTGTAATGCAGTGCTACCAGGCATGATAGCAACAGATGCCGTAAAATCAAACCTATCTGAGGACTTCAAGGACTTCTTTTTAAGACATACACCTATTAAGCGTATGGGATTACCGGAGGAGATTGCAGCAACAGTTGTCTATTTTGCCAGTGATGATTCAGCTTTTACCACTGGGCAGATTATAGATGTTTCTGGGGGCTTTGGAATGCCCACTCCTATATACGGTGATATGATTGAGTTGACAAAAAAACGCTAAATAAACAATAAATTAACTATATTTGTTACTTGTTGTAAAAATGGGAATAAGATAGGACAGAGTACTATTTTTTTTTCATTCATAATCCGTTATAATAAATAGATATAGTTATATAGGCTTATGCTTTTTAAATGAAGGAATATAAGCATATTGCTATTTGTATAAAGCTAATTAAGTAGATAGCTATTAGATGGATTTCTATCTTTCATTGGTTATTTAATCCTTTAAGTATAAATATATTTACTATTTTTGTTACAAACCCCTTAAAATAGGTAAATATATATTATTACTTGAGAGGGGGGGAGTCTTATTATAAAATATAGACATGCTATAAAATTCCTCATTTTTACTGTCATTACTTTAGTTCTTTCTCTTTTTATAGCCTCGGAAAGTTTAGCTGAATCTGCCCAAACGAAGCTTCTGCCCGATTCTGGTAAAAAGAATGTTCTCATCATTAATTCTTATTCTGATACTCTGTCTTGGACACATTCACAAAATACCGGTATTCTGAAAAAAATTAGGATAAATGACAGTAGATTTGATATTTCAATTGAAAATATGGATTGGAAGGCATACCCAAACAGCGAGAACTTGCTTCATTTATATAGCTATATGAAGTACAAATATATAAATAAAAATGTAGACATCATTCTTACAACAGATGACGCTGCGCTTCAGTTTGCGCTTATGAATAGAAAAGAGTTATTTAATGATGCGCCGATAGTATTTAGTGGGATAAACCAGAATGGTTTTGAGGACCTAGTAAAAAATGAAAAAAATGTTACTGGGGTTATTGAAGAGGTGGATCCTGAAGGTACAATAAAGGCAATGCTAGATGTAAATAAAAACTTGAAGAATATTTACGTCGTATTTGATAATTCAGAAAGCGGTATTTCAACATGGGAGTTAACAAAAAAATCTGCCCAGCAAATAGCTCCAACTATTAATCTAATCCCTTTGAATAAAGGAAGCTATAAATACATTCTAGAATTTATTGGACATATCGAAGGGGATAGTGCTGTACTATTGACTACATACTACATGGATGAAACAGGGGCTTCGATAGGCTTTGAACAGCTATCACAAATGGTTGGGGATACTAGCAGAGTTCCTGTCTATCATTTGTATGACTTTGGTCTAGGAAATGGAGCATTGGGGGGGAGCGTTCTTAGCGGAGAAACACAGGGCGAGCTCTCAGGGGACATGGCTCTTAGGATTATTAATGGGGAAGACATTTTACAAGTGCCGATATACAACACAAAAACTGCAAAATATGTGTTTGACTATAGTATTCTTGAAAAGTATGGAATCAATCCGGAATTGCTGCCTAAAGAATGCGAGTTTATTAACCGCCCTCTATCCATTTATGATCAATATAGAAATTATGTTATTGCAGCAGGTATACTCGTTTTTATCCTTACTTGCTTTATTATAATCCTCATGATTAATCTAGGAAGAGTAAAAAGGATAAGGAAAGAGCTTTCTATAAGTCATAGTGAATTATCCAAGCTATATGAAGATTTGACAGCTTCGGAAGAAGAATTGAGAATGCAATACGATGAGCTTACAGACGTTCAACAAAGCTTAAAACAAAGTGAAAATAAATATAGGCAGCTTTATGAAAAGATGCTTAATGGGTACTTGGTTTTTGAACCCATTATTGAT
>JAEZIU010000180.1 GCA_023436485.1 Bacillota bacterium
AATACAATCCGGAGTTTAAAATGTCTACATGGATTGTAAAAATCACCTCCAATTTATGTCTGGATACCCTTAGAAAGAAAAAACAGGACACTGTTACGCTGGATGATGCAATCGGAGTTTCAAGTGAGGTTGATACACCTGAAGAAGCACTAATAAAGCGACAAAGATCGCAATTGATAAAAAAAGCTATAGATGAACTGCCGGAAAAGTATAAAATATTAATAGTACTCTTTCATAACCGGGGAATGTCGTATGAAGAAATGACAAAGATATTAAATGAACCCATGTCAATAATCAAAAACCGGCTTTACAGAGCAAGACTGATGTTAAAAGAAAAGCTTGAGGGTGCAAGAAAGGAGGAGGTATTATGAACTGTAGTGAATCACAAAACTATATGATGAGATATTTTGACAGGGATTTAAATGATATTGAGCAGGCAAAGCTAAAACAACACCTTAAAAATTGTGAAAAATGTTCGGAAGAATTCTCCAATATGCAGCAGATATTTACCCAAATCGAACAGGATACAGAGTTTCTGGAACCTCCTGAAGACTTTGAACTTCAAGTTATGAATAGGATAGAAAAAGAAGCTTATATGTACCAAAAGCAAAAAAACGATAATGCTTTTATGTACAATATATTATTGATGGCTGTTTCCATGATATTTGTAATTGTTTTCGGAAGTATACTGTGGGAAGTGTTAAACAAGCCAATCGGATTAATCCAGCAGACCCACCTGACATTGGAAGTTGTAAAAGACTTTTTGTCAGCGGCCTTAAGTATGATTAAGGGATTAGCCATAGCTATTGTGGGTGTTACCGCTTCTATTTACAAAACATACTATTATGCATATTTGGTACTGGGTATTTTGCTTCTCGTAACACAAGGACTTTTTATCCGAATGGTAAAAGAGGGTAATGGAGGAGCACAATGAACAGAAAGATCAAGGCAATTTTAGTATCACTGTTGCTCTTACTATTTATACCTTGTATAGCATCGGCATCGCAGTTTGAATTTTCGAATAAAATGGTATTTTTTGAGGATAAGTTAATAACACAGCATAGCATGGGAAATGTTACCATTGTTATTGGAGATGCAGATATTGAGACCAGTATAAACGGAAGTGTAATAGTTGTCTTCGGAAAAGCTGCTATAAACGGCATGATAGGCGGAGATGTGGTTTCTGTTTTTGGTGACGTTTATATAAAGGATAAATCTTTAATACAGGGAAATGTTGTGTCTCTGGGAAAATTAAAAAAGGATAATGATGTAATAATCAATGGTACTAAAGTTAATATAAATGTTGATATCATATCAATGTTCAAATCAAACGGTATAATTATAAATGGCTTGATTATACTGGCGTTAATGACACTTGCTGCAGGGCTTATACTCATAAGTATATTTTCCGGTAGATACCGGGTTATGTCCTACAAGATGAGTAAAGGGATTTCCAGACGTATGATAATGGGCGGGCTGGTAGTTGTAGGAGTTACAATTATCGTAATATTCCTTCTATTCATGGTGGTTGCTCCTATATTTTATGTTTTATTACTTATGTTCGCTGATATAGTTGCCAGTATTTTTGCCGGGACATTAATTTTTAAAGGAAATTATGACCGAACAACAATATATCTTCAATTTTTTGTAGGTCATATACTGGTGAGTATTCTTAAAATAGTTCCTTTAATATTGATACCCAGCGGTTCATATACATCCATGCTAATATATGGGGTCTGTTTCATAATACTGCAGTACTCAATGGCATTTTTCGGAATTGGTACAATTATAGATACCGGTTTTGGAAAGGAAACAAGCCGGGCATAATTAGTGTAATATAAAAACAATAAAGCAAATTAATATCATAAATTGATTTGTTATGTTGTTATTTGGTATAATGATTGATATATTGGTGAGTATATAAAAAGATGGGGGAGCAAAAAATGATTTCTACTAAAGTTTCAATAAACTGCCCTGCAGGATTGGATTCCAAAGCTGCGGCATTGCTTGTTCAGAAAGTATCCAAGTACAGTTCCAGCATATGGCTGGAAAAGGGTGAGAGAAGAGCAAATGCAAAAAGCCTTTTAGGTTTGCTTTCATTAGGAGTTGAAAGGAATGCGGCTATTACTATAATAACTGACGGAGAAGATGAAAAAAAAGCAGCAGATGAAATATCAGAATATTTTACTGTTGGATTTTAGAGACAAACATAAATTTTAAGTTTATTTGATATTGATTTGCGGCTGTGGCTTAGGATATTCAGGTCACAGCTTTTTGTCCTATATGCCGCTTCTGCTCCCGCTTATAAAGCGTGATACAGGCGGCATTATGCTTATTAAAAGCAAAACAAACATATGAAGAGGTGGGATAATTGTTTGATATTCAGGAAGAACTGAAAAAATTACCCGATAAATCAGGTGTATATATAATGAAGGACGCCAACGGAGTGGTTATATATGTAGGAAAAGCTGTTGTACTCAAAAACCGGGTAAGACAGTACTTCCAGCAGTCTGCAAACCATCCTCCAAAGGTTCAGGCAATGGTTTCAAAGGTCAGCGAATTTGAGTATATTGTAGTTGACTCGGAAGTTGAAGCACTTATGCTCGAATGTAATCTTATAAAAAAATACAAGCCAAAATATAACATCCTTCTTAAAGATGATAAACATTACCCATATATAAAGGTAACTTTAAATGAGGAATACCCCAGGATTTTAAAAACAAGAAGAGTTGAAAAAGATGGTGCCAGATATTTTGGACCTTATTCCAGCGAGTTTGCTGTCAATGATACCATAGATACTATTAAAAAATTGTTTCCTCTGAAAACCTGTAATAAAAATTTGCCCCGAGATATTGGCAAAACCCGTCCCTGTCTCAATTATCACATGAAGCGGTGTCTGGCTCCCTGTCAAGGTGGAGTAAACAAAGACGAGTACAGGGAAATGATGAAGAAAATATGCAGATTTTTAGGCGGGCAGTATGACGAAATAATGAATGATCTCCGGACACAAATGGGGGGGGCTGCAGAGCAGCTTGACTTTGAGAAAGCTGCCCAACTTCGGAACAAAATATCAAGTATAAAGCAGATGTCGGAATCTCAGAAGGTGTTGTCCACAGATTCAGAGGACAGAGACATAATAGGCTATTATTCAGATTCCACAGACCTCTGTATACAAACATTTTTTGTAAGAAATGGCAGAGTTATAGGCAGGGAGCATTTTATATTTGAAGGTGAGGCAAACGAGGAAAAGGGTTATTCCCTATCTACGTTTATAAAACAGTTTTATAATACAGTTCAGTATGTTCCTTCGGAAATTATTCTGCAGAGCGAGGTAGACGACAGTGAGACTATAGCAAAATGGCTGACTGAAAAGAGAGGCTTTAAGGTAGCTTTAAGAGTGCCCCAAAGAGGGGATTTGGTAAAACTGGTTCATATGGTTTCTGAAAATGCCCAAATTACATTGAAGCTTCACAGAGAGCGCCAAAGCAGGGAGGGAACCGTACCGGCGGAAGGAATGGCCCAGTTGGTAAAACTACTCAAATTGGAAGAGGCTCCTGCAAGGATAGAATCATACGACATATCCAATACAGGGTCCACAGAAATAGTTGCCTCCATGGTAGTATTTGAAAACGGAAGGCCTGCCCGTCAGGAGTACAGAAAATTTAAAATAAAGTCAATAGAGCAGCAGAACGATTATGGAAGTATGCAGGAGACTTTATTCAGAAGATTGAACCGTGCAAAGCGTGAAAAGGAAGAGGGTACTGAAAATGCCAAATTCTCGAAATTGCCCGATTTAATACTTGTGGATGGAGGCTTAAACCATGTAAATGTGGCAAAACAAATTGTTGAAGAACTTGGCTATAATTTTAAAATAGCAGGTATGGCTAAAGACGACCGACACCGTACGAAGTCATTGGTCTACATGGGAAATGAGTATGATTTAGCGGCGAATATGTCTTTATTAAGGCTTATTACGGAAATACAGGACGAAACACACAGAGTTGCTGTAGAATATAACAGAAAACTCAGAGAGAAACGTTATGTCAAATCTGAGCTTGATGAAATAGAGGGTATAGGGCAAACCCGTAAAAAAGCCCTTATCAAACACTTCAAATCAGTAGCTGCAATTAAAAAGGCAGATATTTCACAGCTACAGGAAGTGGATGGTATAAGCGAGAAAGTAGCAAAAAAGATTTATGAATATTTCAATTAAATAAAGAGGAAAGAGAAAAGTTTATATGTCAATTTTTACGATAGCGGACCTTCATCTTGCATTGGGAATAGATAAGCCAATGGATGTATTCGGGGGCAGATGGTCTAACTATATGGAAAAGCTTAAAGAAAACTGGATAAGTGATGTTGCTGAAAATGATACTGTTATTATTCCCGGGGATGTTTCCTGGGCTACATATATAGACAGTGCCTATGAGGATTTCAAATTTATCGAGGAGTTGCCGGGGAAAAAAGTAATCTCAAAGGGAAATCATGATTACTGGTGGACAACTTCGTCAAAGCTTAATAAGTACCTGATGGAAAACAGTCTGAGTACCATATCTTTTATGCACAACAATGCTTTTGAATTAGAAGGTATTGCGGTGTGCGGTACGAGGGGCTGGAAAGGTCCCGGAGAAGATGATTTTAAAAAAGACGATGAGAAAATATACAAAAGGGAAATAGAACGCCTGGAGTTATCTGTCAAGGCAGCATTAAAGCTGGAACTTCCTCGTATGCTGGTTTTTATGCATTATCCGCCTGTTACGGTAAAAAGCCCTTTGACAGGATTTATTGATATAATGAAGAAATATGAAATAAAAGATTGTTATTACGGTCATTTACACGGAGAAGGTATAAAAGGTGCAATCGAAGGAGAGTATGAAGGTATTGATTTAAAACTTGTATCGGCGGACCATTTAAACTTCAAACCTTTTAAAATCATGTAGGTTTTCCCAAGTAAAAAAGCTTTGAAAAGGTTGATATAGGCGTAAGTTTAAAATTTAACATATAATTAAGGTTACACTTGGAATTGTAATATTGTTTGTGGTATAATTGAGTGGTTAATTTTTTGAGTGTTAGGGAATTAAAGGTAACAAAATTGTGTGGCTATTAATGCAGCCAACGTAGATGACGGATAAAATTAATAAAAATAAAACTAAATACCGGGAGGAAGTTTATTAAATGAAAGTAAAAGTTGAAAATGTTGAAAAGAATGTTGTACAGCTTGAGATAGAAGTTGATGCAGCTAAATTTGAAGAAGGAATGCAACAATCATATTTAAAGAATGTAAAGAAGTTCAATGTACCTGGCTTCAGAAAAGGTAAAGCTCCAAGAAATATCATTGAGCGTTACTACGGAGAACAGGCACTTTATGATGATGCAATAAATATTGTATGCTCAGAAGCATATGATAATGCTATAGAAGAGAACAATATTAACCCAGTTGACAGACCTGAAATTGATATAGTTCAAATTGGAAACAAACAGAACCTGATATTTACGGCAAAGGTTACAGTTAAGCCTGAAGTTGAGCTCGGAGCATACATGGGTGTAGAGGCTAAGAAGACTGAAGCCAAAGTAACAGAAGAGGAATTTGAGTCTGAATTCAACAAGGTTGTTGAAAAGAATGCTCGTCTTGTTACTGTTACTGACAGGCCTATACAATCAGGAGATACAGCAGTAATCGACTTCGAAGGTTTTATTGATTCAGTTGCTTTTGAAGGCGGAAAAGGAGAAGACTATAGTCTTGTTATAGGTTCAGGATCATTTATTCCCGGTTTCGAAGATCAGCTTATCGGAAAGAATGTTGCCGATGATGTTGATGTAAAGGTAACTTTCCCTGAAGAATACGGCAAAGAGGAATTAAACGGTAAAGAAGCGATATTCAAAGTATTAGTCAAGGAAATAAAAGTAAAAGAATTGCCTACAATAGATGATGAATTTGCAAAGGATATAAGCGAGTTTGATACTCTTGAAGAATATAAGAACGACTTGAGAAATAAACTTGAAGAAAGTGCAAAAAACAAAGCAGAACGTGATGATGAAGAAAGCGTAATCCAAGCGGTTGTTGGAAATGCTACTGTTGAAGTACCAAACGTAATGGTTGAAAAGCACATTGACGCTATGGCAAGAGACTTTGATATGAGACTTCGTTACCAGGGACTTGATCTCCAAAGATATTTGGAAATTATGGGAACTGATTTTGAAGGCTTCAGAGAACAGTTCAGAGAAAGAGCTGCAAATGAAGTTAAGATTCAGTTAGTATTAGAAAAAATCAGTAAGGTTGAAAATGTTGAAGTAACTGATGCAGATGTAGAAGAAGAGATCACAAAGACAGCAGAAGCCTACAAGCAACCTGCCGAAGAGCTCAAGAAGACATTGAGACCTGAAGACCTTGAATACGTAAAAAATGATATCGCATTCAGAAAGACATTGAAGCTTTTGGTAGATAATGCAAAATTTAATTAATTTGTGTTATTTGTTAATAAAATGGGTATCATTATATAAATACCAATGTTAAGGTTCCACCAGTAATAACGAAACATATATTAAATAAGGGAGGTATGCATATGAGTTTAGTACCTATGGTTGTTGAACAAACTAATCGTGGTGAGAGATCATACGATATATTTTCGAGATTATTAAATGACAGGATTATTGTATTAAGTGATGAGGTTAATGACGCTACAGCCAGTTTGGTTGTTGCGCAAATGCTTTATCTGGAAGCTCAGGACCCTGATAAGGATATACAGTTTTATATAAACAGCCCTGGGGGGTCAGTAGCATCAGGTTTTGCAATATATGATACTATGCAGTACGTAAAGTGCGATGTAT
>JAEZIU010000223.1 GCA_023436485.1 Bacillota bacterium
GCAAATTTTACATCATCCTCAAATTCACAATATTTATTATACGATTTTACTACTAACCCAGTTATCACAGTATAAACTAATTTAAACAACAAAATATTAAGTACCAGTACTATTACAAACAGGGATATAGAGAAAGTTATTTGATAAACTAACTGCATTTTATCAAAAAGAGTGACAAATACAAAGTATAGCAATTGTTCTCCAAACAATAGTGTTAAGAATGATGCCAAAAACAATCTATGAAATCGGCGGTTAATCTGTGTGGCTAACAAGATTTCATGCTTCCATAAAAATGCTGCTACTATAGCCTGAAAAATTCTCTGTGGCATTACAAGCAGTACGTACCAGTGATACGCATTCTGAAAGTTCGCCATTCCTTTAAAGCCATATGTAATAATATAAGGTGTATATAAAATTTCTGTCGTAGTCATTATCAATAAAAAAAAGGATGTTCCGAGTAAAGCATATATAGGCTTTATCCTATATATCAGCATTAATATTAGTACGTATGCAATGGTATGTAATGTAATACTTATTATAATATTAGGAGATATAGGTCGGATAAGCCAGGATGAGGTTAGCATTAGTATTATAGCCGCAGCAAATTTTGAAACGTTTTGACTATTTATTTTTAAGTTTTCTTTTCTTCCGGTAATAAGTAAAGCTATTACTAAATTCAAAACTGCCTCGGGCAATGATACTAAAAGCAATATATAGAAATTCATTACCATATGAATTCACTCCCATAATTTGTTTGCTCCACTATTTTATTACACTAATTTGTTAAAGTAAATAGAAGCAGAAAAAGACTGAATAACTCTGCAAAAACTGCAGGTTTCGACATGGGCATAATCATCGCTAATTAATTTTTTTTATAAAATTTACCTCCCTTTTGTAGCCAACCCATACTTTATTACGTCAAAAAATTTATGTCCCGTAGGTGTAATTGCAAATATTTCCTGTAAAACACTAAAGCATAACAAAAGAGTATACATTTTCAATCCGAGTACGGTTAATATGGTAACTACTATTAACCATACACATATATATAAAATGGATAACGTCTTAAACCTGCGTTTCTCTCCGGGATCTGTAATCAACCTATTGGGAGTATCCTTTGGTGCGTATTTTTTTAATATATAAAGACCAATGGTAAATGTAAAGGTAATCAGTATTACCAACCATGTAATACTCCAATAGCGATATGTATGTTTTGCAAGCAATGCTGCGGCAACAAAAAGTCCTATTGAAACCAACAAGCATTTACCATATGTGTCCATATGATAGCCTCCAGCCACCTTTCGAAGTAATGCAAAAGATATGGATACTATCAAAGTAGGAATCAGCACCCCCAAAATCATTGAAACAGCAACTAATAAGGCAGTTTTTACAATGCTGCCTATGGCTACTTGAAAACCGAAATAATATTCGACCTTCTTCTGATGATTTTCTTCAAGAACATTCGCTAAACCCTTTGCACAAGAATATGACCATTTATTTATAAATCTCAATGTACTCCCCTCCTGCAAAAGGATTATATACCAAATTTTGTGTTATATCTACCTTTTCGTGGAAAGTTCCTGCCATTGCACTTTTGTAATTCTTGTAACATGAAGTGTTCTTACATCATTAGTAAGGGTCCATTTTTTATCCTTCACACTATATTGATATTGAAAACCACATTTTTCTTGAACACGTTTTGATTTTACGTTACCGCCAAAATATCCACACCAAATTGTTTTGAGATTAATATCTTCAAAACCATATCTCATTAGTTCAACTACCGCTTCAGGAATCAGTCCTTGCCCCCAATAAGGAACACCAATCCAATAGCCGATTTCTCCTTCATCTTTTTCTATTCCAAGATTACTCTTTTCTCCAATCATAATACCTGCACTTCCAACAACGCCCCTACTCTCTTTCAATACAACCGCATAAGTTTCGTCTTCCGATAGAACATCTTTAATAATCTGACGACTGTTTTCAACACTGGTATGCACCGGCCAACCCGCACTAGGCCCTACTCTTGGGTCCCTTGCATACTTGTATAATTCTTCAGCATCTCCTTCTTCCCATGGTCTTAAAATTAATCTCTTAGTTTCTAATATCATTTTTTATACCTCCTATTCCTTATAAAAAAGACGTGAAAGCATAACTTCCACGTCTAAGTAAATTCCTCAATTGTAGCTTTTATTTGTAATAAACCATTACTTATACAGCAGGGAGTGTAGTTACCATTCCCAGCAAGTACTTTTTCATAATTGCAAAATCTAATGCGTTTATTGTATTATCAGCATTTAAATCCATTAAATTATTATATGTACTTCCACCATTCATTATATACTGTTTTAATAGTGAAAAGTCTATAGCATCGATATTTCCGTCGTTGTTACAATCTCCGACTTTTGGTGTTGGTGTAGTGCTTCCAAAGAAGGCTACTTTCTTCATTTCTGCCCATATTGCATCTGCTGCTGCATTACTTCCTGCCAATGTTGGATGAATTCCGTCAGACAAAATGTATGAGGAATATTTTCCTTCAAAAGTTGGTCTTAAATCAAGGAAGTATCCTTTTGGTGATGTTGAACTAGTTACAATACTCTGAATCTGAGGTCTGAGAGTGTTAAGGTTTGGATTTAACATACTAGCCATTCCTCCTTGAGCATCCGGGTAAAACAGATAAAACACTTTTACAATTCCGCTTCTTCCCATCTGTTCGAATAGGCTTCTAGCTGCAGTAACCGCATTGCTGACGCTTCCGCCCATGCAGTCATTTCCACCGCCATCCATTATTACGTATTTTACAGTACCTGCATTTACACCATTCTGAAACTGTGTGGGAATATTTGGTGATATTCCTCCACTTAACATAGTTCCGCTTACCGAGAGATCTCTGAACTTGTCGGTTGAAGCCAGCATTCCATCGTTTCTTGCATTTTGTTGCAGTCTGCTTGTAATATCATGAGACAATGCTAAAAATGAATCTCCGATTACAAGGACTTCACTTCCTGTAATTTTGCCGGTATCAGCGGCAAATGAAGTTGTTGGTAAACAAAATGTAATTAATGCGGCCAACAACAGGAAAGTGATAAAATTGGATCTTTTCATATTAATCTCCTCCTTAATATGTCTATCGTTTTGTACGATAGTGAACTTTGAATCCCCTAGGATATCCAGAACATGTTTTTTGAAGCTTCACTGAATACATTCGATGAATCCATTAGATAAATAATATCATAACAATTATGGAAAATAAAGTATAAATTGGTGTTTGAAGCTAGAAGTATTATTAATTGGATATTCCTCTATATATGTTTTGTCATTATTTCCATAATTTCCTTCATTTCCGCTTTCAAATCAGTTTTTCCATCGTACAAACACCAATCAAATATGATACCTCTTGCAACAACAAAAAGCATCTTTGTCAAAGTTTCCGGGACTGAATCATTGCTTATTTCATTATTTTTTTGACCGGCTCTAATAATATTTGTCAAAACATTCTGCATACCCCTACCATCAACAATAAACATTTTGTTTTCTGACGTATAAAACTTTTTTATCACATCAATTCCATCCTTCAAAGTAAAGTCTGCATAAATGTCAAAAAATTCTACTATTCTCTTTTTGCATCCTGTTTCGGTTAATTTACCTTCTACTTGTTCCAGGAAATACTTATCAGCCTTATTGAATGCCTCTCTTAAAAGATCCATTTTAGATTCATAATAATAATAATATGTACCTACAGATACACCGGCTTTTTTTGCAATCTGTTCTACTGTTACAGCGTCAAAGCCATATTTTTGAATTAGCTTTTCTCCGCTCTTATATATTTTATTTTTTGATGCAATTGCCTGCTTGGTTCTTGTTGTCATTTTATTGTTCAATGTATATCATATCCTTTCCGTGTTTGGATTTATAATATTGCATTTTACAATTTTAAACAATAGAGTCAATTCTATCAACCGGATTTTAAGTTGGAATAAAGAAAAAATGCTATTACAAGAATGCAAGAATGTTCTATATTTGAACCTTCCTACAATTTTATAATAGCAACAAAGGATGTAATAATATATATTTTTTTGGGGGTTATTATAGTATTTGTTTAACTTTTTCAGCCACTGCTTTGCCGAAAACTTTATGACTTTCAGCATCAAGGTGCATATAGTCTATTTCATTTACTTTTGAATAGTCATTACAATCCATAAATTCGCAATTATTCATTTGAGCACATTTCTTCATTAGTGCAGGTAATGCTTTTGATTTTTCTACACATAGAGCGCCCATTCCTCCGGCTACATGTGAGGAATAGCATTTTTCATCTATAATGATTGGAGCAATTATCAGAATCCTAGGTTCTTTCCGCCATACATTTGATATAACGGCTTTTTTTATGAGACGGTCTACGCCATCAGCAATATTTTGAGGTGATGCGGAAAATCGTTGTTTTGTATCATTTGTACCCAGCATTATTATCAGCAAATCAACAGGTGACTGGGACATAAGCGTGGGAAACAAATGTTTAATGCCACTCAGACCTTCATTCAAAGGATCTTCAAACACAGTTGTACGTCCGTTCAGACCTTCTTCAGAAATGCAATAATCATTTCCTAATTCATTACCCAAAACACCTGTCCAGCGTACATCATCGTCAAAACGTCCGTCTGTTTCTGCATTATATCCCCATGTGTTTGAATCACCGAAGCAGACTATTTTTTTCTTATTCATACTAATCCGTCCTTTTATCTCCAGTATTTATTACCCTTAAAGTGTAGATTTTGCAATTGCATTCATTATCTTTTCATATAAAGCTTTTATCTTAGGCATATCCTGCTCATCTACTGGTTCCAAAGGAAGTCTTGTAGTTCCGATATCTATACCCCTCATCTTTACAATCTCTTTTGCAGCACCGTAAAGTGACGGGAAGGAAAGTAGGTCAACTATTATATCATTAATTACAAATTGTAACTCCTGAGCTTTATTAATATTGCCGCTTGAAAAATACTTTTCAGCCTTTAAGAACAACTCCGGCATTACACCGTAAGTACCACCAATTCCTGAATCAGCTCCCATTATCCTGCCTGAAATATATTGTTCATCGGGACCATTGAACACTAAAAGGTCCTCTCCACCGATAGCTTTAAACCTCTGAATGTCAAATGTACTCATACTGCTGTTTTTAATTCCCACTACCTTAGGGTAGGTCAGCATTTTTTTCAATAAGTTATTTGATAGGCTGTAGCCTGTTGTTTGAGGAATATTGTATATAATAAACGGAAGGTCTGCACTATCCATAATATTTTTCCAATGCAATTCTATACTTCTTTCCTGTAAACCATAATACACGTTAGGTACTGCTGAAAGGGCATATGCACCAACCTTTTCGGCATGCTTTGAAAGTTCAATACTGTCTCTTGTTGCTGCTGCACCTACATGAACGATGATTTTAAGTTCCTGTCCTACCTCTTCCATAACCGCTTCAAGCATTTGCTTTCTTTCATCTACTGTAAGAAGAAAACCTTCACCGGAACTTCCCCCGACGTATAAGCCTTTTACACCTTTATCGGCATAAAATCTTGCCAACTTTTTTGTTGCCTCTTTGCTAATGTTATTTTCCTTGTCAAAACAAGCATAGAATGCTATAAATATTCCTTTTAAGTCTTCTTTATTATAATTCATTGTATTGTACCTTCCTTTTTATTTTTATCCTTTTACGGCTCCCATTGTTATACCTTGAGTAAAGTACTTCTGGAAAATTATAAATACTATTATCATTGGAAGTGATGCCAGTGCTGCTCCAGCCATTATAACACCATAGTTTGTAGTAAATTCCTGTTGAAGTAATGCGACTCCTAAAGGCAATGTCATCATCTTTTCGCTTCTTATAATAATTAATTGCATGAAGTAATCATTCCATGCATTTATAAATGTAAATATTGCAAGAGCACCAACTCCCGGTTTTACCATAGGAATTACAATACTCCAGAAGCTTCTTATTTCCGTACATCCGTCAATTTTAGCTGCTTCCAGTAATTCTCCCGGAATACCTTGTGAGAACTGTTTCATAAGGAATACGCCGAAAGGCCAACCTGCTGCAGGAAGTATCAAAGCTTGATAAGTGTTTATCCAGTCCAGCTTTGATAAAATTGTAAACAAAGGTATCATAACAACCTGTTTAGGAAGTGCCATAGCTACTATTAATGACCAGAATATCAGTTTTCTGCCCGGAAAAACCTTCTTTGCCAAAACAAAACCGGCCATTGTTGCAACTAGACAAACTATAAGCATAGTACCTAATGCAATTATAAAACTATTCATTGTCCAGTGGACCAACGGCGATTCCATTAACTGTGAAAAGTTTTGTAGGGTAGGATTTTTGGGCCACCATTGAGGCGGTATCTGAACTGTTACATTCTGCGGTTTAAAAGCGCCTGTTGCAATCCAGTAAAACGGAAACATAAATATTACAGATAATAATATTACTAACGCCATAAATATTTTTCCACGTAAAGTTTGTTTTTTAAATGATTTCATCAGTTCTCCCCCCCTATCCTAATAATCAACTTCATCGCCAAAGAATTTGAATTGAATTATCGAAATAATCATTATAACTATTGCAAGTACAACTCCCATTGCGGATGATAGTCCATATTGATTCAAAGTAAATGCTCTTTCATAAACCATATACATTACTGTTGATGTTGCATATGATGGACCACCGGCTGTTAAAAGTTGAATTATCGAGAAGCATTGGAAAGAATTGATGGTGGTTATTATTATAATATATAATGTTGTAGGCATTAATAAAGGCCATGTAATGTTCTTAAATACCTGCCAAGGTTTTGCTCCGTCAATTTCTGCAGCTTCAAGATATGATTCAGGTACATTACCCAGAGCTGCAACATAAAGAATTATAGGCTGTCCTACTGATAAAGTAACAAGAACTGCAATCATACAACCCAGTGCATATTTGGGATCACCCAGCCAACCAATAGGCTCAAATCCAAATAGGGAAGTAAGGTAATTCAATATACCAAAGTTTGGGTGATAAATCCATCCCCATACAACTGTTATACTTACAACAGAACATACTGTTGGAAGATAAAAAATGCCTCTGAATAATGACCTGACAAATGCAGACTTTTTGTAAATAATAACCGATACAAATAATGAGATAAGAATTACAATCGGTACATTACCTACAACTAAAATTAAAGTATTTAACAAAGATTTTATAAATATTTTATCTTTCATTAAGGAAATATAATTATCTAAACCAACGAACTCGAATTTTCTGAGTGAATAGTCAAAGAAACTTATATAGATACCTTTAAGCATTGGATAAACAACAAAACCTATAAAGAAAACCAACATAGGGATCAGAAATAAATAGGCTGTAGTCCATTCTCTTAGGTTAGCTTTATTTATTCTTCTTTTAACAGATAGGTTGTTGCCTTTACGTATATTTTCCATGCGAACCCCCCCGTTTATGAAAACTGCTTTTATGTCTGTTCACTTTTTTTATTTTATCCATATGGAGCAGATAAATGCTCCATATGGATGGAATACAATTATTATTTCTTAACTAAAGTTTCATTTGCTTTTTTAACGAATTCGTCCAAACCGTCTTTTGGTGTTTGTGTTCCTAATAATATATTCTGTAAAACCGGGAAGTAATAGGTTCTCATTTCAGCAAAACCCTGAACCTGGTTGTAATATGTTCCTAAGTATTTGATCATACTTTCACAGTACTTTGACTCAGCATCATCATATAAACCTGCATTTGAAGTTCTTACTGAGAAACTTCCTGTCTGTTTCAAGGTCTCTTTTGCTGTTTCTTGGTCATTAGCTATAAAATCCACAAGCTTCTTAGCTGCTTCAACTTTTTTGTCATCATTATTGTTGAAAACTCCGAATCCTCCTATAAATGCTTCAAACTGAGGTTTAACTGATGCATCGGGAGTCGGATAAGGAATAAATACTTCTTCAAAATTTGATGTTTTCTTAGCAGCACTTGATGCAAGTAATGTTTTGTTATATAGAGGCACACAAGCAATCTTTTCACCAAGGTACATATCAACTACATCATTTGATGCAAGTGCTTCTCCACCTTTTAATATCAATCCTGATTTAACGCTGTCAACTATCCATTGAAGGGCAGCAACATCTTTAGGATCGTTTATAGTATATTTTGATAAGTCAGGTGCTATAGTTGAAACTCCTCCCATGTTGGATATCCAAGCTCTGGTTCCCTGATCTCCGGCACTTGACTTGGCAAAAATAGCAGTTGGTGCTGTCAGTGTTGGTATTTTTTCTTTAATTGCCTTCAACAATGCTTCAAACTCGCTAACTGTCCACAATCTATCTTCTTTATTCAGAGGAAGCATGTTTGTCAAGCCGGCTTTGTCAAGCATAGTTTTATTAAAAGCCATCATATTTGGAGCTGTATTTATAGGATACATGTAAAATTTATCGTCTAGTTTAGAAGCATTTAATATTTTTTCAGATACATCGCTTTTAAAAGAATCAGTAAACAGATCATCTAATTCCGCCATTACACCATTTCTGGCATAATCAATAATTCTACCAGGATAATCAAAAATCAAATCAGGAGCTGAGTTAGATGCAATTGCAGTATTAACCTTCTGCGGTCCACTGGCAAAATCGATCATTTCTACATTAACTTTAATATTGGGATACTTCTTGTTGAAACTTGCTACCAACTTTTTTTCGTAATCCCCTGCAGTACCGGACTGGAAGTTAGGATAATCCCACCAAGTAATTTCGACTGATTCTGCTTTTGCAGTTGACGAAGGGGCTGATGAAGTTGATGTAGTAGTGGACTCTGTTGTAGATTTACCGCAACCTGCAAACATACCCGCAATCATTGAGATAGCCACTAATGATACTAAAACCTTTTTTGTTTTCATTGTTATCCTCCTCAAATTCATTAGTATATATTATTTTGTTCAAATAATACCGTTTTAAAATTTTACAGTGTTTATTGCATCTACAAACTTCTTTGTAATCAGCTGCGGCCTTGTTATTGCTCCGCCTGTTACTACAGCCCATGCTCCGGCTTTAATACATTTTGCGGCCAGTTCCGGAGTCTCAACATTTCCTTCTGCAATTATGGGTACCTTTAAAACTTTTACTAAATCCTCTATTAGTGTAATATCAGGTTTTTCTCTATCTTTGGTATAGTCTGTATAACTGCTTAATGTAGTAGACACCAGATCAAAGCCCAATCTTTCAGCTTCTATTGCTTCTTCATAATCTGATATGTCGGCCATAAGAAGACCATCATATATCTTTCTGATTTCATTTATGAATTCTTTCAGCGTTTTCCCGTCCGGTCTTGGTCTTTTTGTTGCATCTACTGCTATAATTTCAGCATTTACAGTTAATAAACTTTTTACCTCTTCAATTGTAGGAGTAATAAAAACATCACTTTGCCCGTACACTTTCTTATATATAGCTATTAAAGGCAGGTCAACGTTTTTCTTAATCTCTGAACAATCCTGAGGAGAATTAGCTCTGATTCCAACGGCTCCGCCCACTTCTGCTGCTTTAGCCATACGCATCATTATTGTTGAGCTATGAAGAGGTTCATCTTCCAGTGCTTGACAGGATACTATCATCCCCCCTCTAATTTGATTAAGTGCCTGATTCCAATTTTTCATTTTGCTACCCCCTAATATAATGTTAAAAACACTATACCCTAGCTCCATTAGCTAATTTGTTGATTCCTTGCTTCTGAAATCATTATAGCACCGTAAATACATTTTGTCTATACAATCTTATATTTTGTATATACAATTTTTAATTTGTATATACTGTATTATCGGGAAGAGTTTATTTAGAAACAAAAAAGAGGACTGCTGCCCAGTGAATAAATTTATTCACTGGGCAACAGCCCCTTTTTATTTGTTTACATATATTTATTTTACGCTTTTATTGTATAACGTCAGGTTAAAAGTATACCTATCAGGATTGTAAATAGTTTTCGCGTATTCAATAGGGATATCATCTTCATTAAATATCGTTCTTAAAGAAAGAAGTCCATAACCTCTGCTTTTATTCAATAAAAGCTCAGCTTCTTTTTTACTTATGGTAACCGCCTTAATATTCTGCTTCATATAATTAAAATCAGCATGATACTCTTGTTTCATCAGTGTATAGAGTGAACATTTTTGCAAATTATATTTCATTAAATCAGGAAAATGTTTCTCAGGGAGATAGCTATATTCAATTGCCATCGGTTCGTCGTTAGCAAGACGCAGCCTATTTATGAAATATACCTGCTCGTTTTCTGACAACTGCAACATCTGAGCTACCTGACTATCCGGTGTAATCTTTTCAAAGTATAAGATTTTGCTGCTTGGTGCAAGACCTCGTTTCTCCATGTCTTCACTAAAGCCCTCAATTTCAAGCTTCTTCTCTATGATTTCTTTTGAAACAAAAGCTCCCTTACCGGGGATTTTATATAAAACTCCCTGATGTATAAGATTTGTAATCGCTTGTCTGATAGTCATTCTGCTAACGCCAAAAAGCTCTGTTAGTTCTCGCTCAGTTGGAAGAGATTCTCCCGGAAGATATACTTTTTCTTTTATCTTTTTTTTAATATACTCTTCTAATTGAGCATAAATAGGTACTGATGAGTTTTTATCTACCACTAAAATACCCCCATACTTAAATAAAATTACCTAACTCTTACCTTTACAACTACCTTTCTTACTTTTTCCTTTTTTACATGTAAAATACCCGGCATATGGGCATCTTCCGGAAACAATATGAAGAATTCCTTTGGATTGTACAATATTAATCTGGGTTTTCCTGAAAGTGTTAAGAAATCATTTTCCTCACTGTACGGTGATAACTCTTTTAGTTCTTCTATTTGGGTATACCCCATGTTTTCAGTACCATCCATCATGTACTGTATATCTATATATTTTCTATGTGCCTCATATACAGAATTCTCTAAATCCTTAGTCTCATATTCCTGAACAAAAGCATATACGTGGTTCCCATCTATATCGTATCTGCCGGGTGCTAAAGAATCCAAGTCAGCTCTCTTTAAAAAGTTAAATGCTTTCTCAAAATCGATGTGAAGGGTTTCATATTTTTTACAGTTGCTAATATTATCAAAAATCATTTCTATTCCTCTCCCCCATAATTATGTTTAAAAAAGTTCTCTTACTATTCCGCAAATAGCCGCATTATCTCCCAATTCTGCCCTTCTGATTATCAGATCTTCTTTAAACACAGGCATCAATCCGGATAACAGTCCCTTTTTAATAGGTTCCATAAATACGTCCCCTAAAGTGGTTATCCCACCTCCAAAAATTACAGCTTCAGGATTAAAAATGTGAACAAGTGACACTGTTCCACAAATTATAGCCTCATTATACTCTTTAACTATTTTAGTAGCAAGTGGGTCACCAAAAGCCTTTGCTGCATAAATAATCTCACCGCTTATATTTTCTGTATGTCCATTTACCATCTCTGTAACAATAGACGTATTCCCACTTAATAATTCTTCCTTGAAATGCTTAATCAGAGCCGTAACCGAACCATATCTTTCAAAGCAGCCTTTATTTCCGCAGTTACACTTTTCTCCATTCATAGCAATACTCATATGTCCGAATTCTGCTGCTACACCTCTGTATCCGTGTTCAATACCACCATTTTTATAAATGGCTCCGCCAATGCCCGTACCTAGGGTTATACACAAAAAATTTTCAATATCCTTTGCCGCACCCAGCCACTTTTCCCCTAATGCACACGCATTTACATCATTTTCGACCTCAACTCTGAGGTTTGTAAACGCCATTAACTCTTTTTTTAATTCAAACTTTGATAACTCCGGAATGGTACTTGCAGCATATAGAACTTTACCACTAACACTGTCAACCTGACCCGTACAAGCACATCCTATGCCCACTATATTGTCCTTTCCCACGGAATCAATATATCTTTGGATTAAGTTTTGTATTGAAATAAATGTTTTTTTAAAGCCTTCCTTTGCATTAGTCGGAATTTTACAAAAGTCAGTGGCTCTGCCCGTAGCATCGACTAAGGCAGCTTTAATATTTGTACCGCCAATATCTATTCCTATAGCTAATTTACTCATTTCTACCTCCAGAGTCATAATGTTTTTAGATTAATTCCGCTATATTAGCTATAATTTAGCAGCTGCATCCTTATCTACAATTATCGTAACATCCTGATGGAGCTGCAGTATAGAAGCAGGAACCTCAGGAGTTATTTTGCCCTTTATAGTTTTAGAAATAATATCAGCCTTAGAGTCCCCACAAGCCAGAAGTATAATTTTCTTTGAGCTCATAATTGTTCCTATACCCATACTTATTGCTTTAGTGGGGACTTCATCTTTATTTTTAAAAAATCTTGAATTTGATTCTATTGTCCTTTTGTCAAGTGTTACCAAATGTGTTTTTGCTTCAAAATTAACATCGGGTTCATTAAAGCCAATATGTCCGTTTACACCTATTCCAAGTACTTGTATGTCAATTCCACCAGCTTCAGTGATTTTATTTTCGTATGTTAAACATTCCTTATCGGCATTTTCAGTATTTCCGTTTGGTATGTTTATATTTTCAGGTGGGACATTTATATGATTAAATAAATTATTCATCATAAAATAATAATAACTTTGGCTATTCTTTATTGGAAGTCCATAGTATTCGTCTAAATTAAATGTTTTTACTTCTGCAAAGTCCAATTCTTGTTTATTATATAGCTTAACCAATTCTTTATACATTCCTAAAGGAGTATCACCTGTTGCCAGTCCTAAAACGCTGTTTGATTTCAAAGTAATTTGGCTTGCCAATATATTTGCAGCCTTCCTGCTCATTTCATTGTAGTTGTCAACTTTAATTATTTTCATTTGTAAGTCCCCCCAGTGGTTGTTTAATATGTGTATACTGTTTTTCCCTCTACAATAGTTTTATGAATATTGAATTTCTCATCCAGAATCACTATATCGGAATACTTTCCAACCTCAAGGCTACCTCTCTCCTTCTCAATGCCTAGCTCTTTTGCCGGATTTAAGGATGCCAATTTGATAGTCTGACATATTCCTTCTCCGGTACAATCCATAAAGTTTTTGATTGCCTGATTCAACCTCAATGTACTTCCTGCAAGTGTACCATCTTCAAGTCTTGCATTGTTATTTTTAATAATAACCTTTTGTCCGCCCAACTCTGAAATACCATCGTGAAGACAGCCTGCCCTCATAGAATCTGTTATTAAAATAACCTTTTCCATTCCCTTTATGGTTGCTAATATTTTAAATATTGCAGGATGTACATGTATTTTATCCGCAATCAGTTCACAATATATGTCCGAATTTAAAGCAGCCCCAACAACGCCGGGATTTCTATGATTTAATGGGGTCATGGCATTAAAGGTATGAGTTGCATGACTTACACCATTTTCTATCGCCTTTAAAGCTTGTTCATATTCTGCATTTGAATGTCCCATGGATAAGATAATATTTGTTTTATTATTTACTTCTTTTATAAATTTAAAATCCTCATCAATTTCGGGAGCTAAAGTAACTACTTTTATAATATCAACGTATTTTTCAATAAAACTGAAACTAGGCTCAATTATAAAATCTTCAGCTTGTGCTCCCTTATATTTTTTATTTATAAAAGGTCCCTCCATATGTGCACCTAAAATTTTTGCACCTTTTGCTTCTTTTCCCATGAGATGTTTTATATTATCAAGTGCGGTATATATTTTTTCTCTGCTCATTGTCATAGTTGTTGGAAGAAATCCGGTAACTCCATTTTGGGCAACAATACTGCTTATGGCGGCTAAACTCTCTTCCGTCCCATCCATTACGTCATATCCGCCTGCACCATGAATGTGCATATCAATAAATCCCGGAGAAACATAGTTTCCTTTCGCATCAGTTACTTCTTCACATTCATTAAGAAACTTTTCAGCGGTATTCTTCTCTCTTATTTCGTGAATTTTGTCACTATATAAAACAATCTTATTTTCTAAAACTTCACTTTCAGTGATAATTTTCCCGTTTATAATAGCTTTCAAGTTTTACCCTCCCTTCATAATTTTATTATATACTACTACATTTGAATTGTCTATACAATGTGTGTTTAGTATATACAAAAAGAAAAAGCCTTCTGGTATTTAGAAGACTTTTAAAGATGAAAAAGTTATTATAGATTAAATTTTTCAATTTTCTTTATTTTTTCGTATAAAAGTGGTCTTTCACTCTCGATCTGATCCTTATACCCCAGTATAGAACTCCAGACCCTCTTTGGTACTTCAAACTGACTAAAGTCGCCATTAAGCACTTTTCCCTCAAGCAATGAGAACAAGTAGTCAAGCTCATCATCAGTATATTTAGGCATCATTGTCAAACTGCCGTACATACTGATAAAATCGTTGAACTCACCACGGTTAAAATCAAATGCATCATTCCACCAGCTTGAGTACTCCTCAAAACCATTTTCACCTTGAAGCTCACCCTTTATTGCCTTGGCGGCGTGGTACCCGCACATTAGGGCGCCCTGAACAATAACCTCAACATGAGCTGCACTGTCACCTATAGTAATTACGTTACCTAAGTAAGGTTTTTTAAGCGGTGCATATGATCTGAGTGAGCATCCTTGTTTATCAACAATTCGTGAGTTAGCGAAATTCTCTCTTAATGGACTATTTTTTGTAATGCCATCATAAAATGTTTCCGGCAATAACTTTTTGTTTCCTACAATAGTCAATTCAATAGTATCATTCTCTTCCAGACTTGGGGCAACAATTATTTCTCCGTAAGGATGATATGCACTTCCATAGTACTGATTCCAGCTCCCGGGTTCAAAGCCGCAAGTATTTTCAATTGTGTATATTAAAACAAATGGTGTGCCAAATAGGCTTCTACCTTTGTTGAGACCAAATGTGTCAGTCAGCTTTGCGTTGGCACCTTCAGCAATTACCAGCTTTTTGGCCTCGATTGTAGAATTATTTCCTTTTGATTTAAGCTCTAATATAACAGAACTCCCCGTATCTGTTCCGCCACATGCCAAGGTGTCCGACCTTAATTCTACTCCCAGCTTCTCACAATCCTCCCACATTTTCTGAAGTAACAGCCCTTTGTCAAACTTGATTGCAGAAGGTCTTCCATCCGGGTGAGCAAAATGTATTCTGTGACCATTAGGTGAAAAATGATAATTATTTACAACTTCTACTAAACGACCTGTATATGGAACATCAAAATTGTTTCTGGTAAATGATATTTTTCCATCCTGTATTTGCAGAAATTCATTTTCATATCCGTCATCCATAACAAACTGAGCACAGCAAGCTCTACGTATTTTACTTATGTCACGCTTTTTTTCAATAATTACTACTTTAAGTCCCATTTCGGCTGCGGTCTTTGCAGTCATAAGTCCTGCCGGACCTGCACCTACTACTACCAAATCAATTATGTTTTTCATATATGTACTTACCCTTTCGCTTTAAAATGTACCTGTTAGTGTCAATTGATTCATATTCAATATTTTGTTAAATATTTCAGGCCTTTCAGTTTTAATTTGATCCTGATTTTGCAAAATGGAATCCCAGATAAGCTTTGGCGTTTTATATTGGCTATATGTGCCCTCCAGTGTTTTCCCTTCCACTAAAGAGAACAAGTAGTCCAACTCATCATCTGTATATGTTGGAACTAGTGCATATCCTTGAGAAACTTTAAGATATTCATCACGGTTAAATTCAAAAGACTCATTCCACCAATCAGTATATTTTTCAAAGCCATTCTTACCATCAAGCTCACTATTTATAGCCTTTGCCGCATGATATCCGCACATCAAGGCACCCTGAACTTCAACTTCTACAAAAGCGGCACAGTCTCCTACAGAAAGTATATTACCGGTATACGGTTTCTTCAGAGACATAAATGCTTTAACTGCACACCCATGAGTATCTATTAGAGTTGCATCGGCAAACCGGTTTTTAAGGGGACTGTTTTTAATAACGTTTTCAAAAATAGATACAGGTCTCATATTTGCACTGCCGGAAAGTGTTAATTCAACAGTATCATCGCCATATAAGCTTGGTCCGATAATTACTGCTGCATTGGAATGATATGCTTTTCCGTAGTATAAGTTCCAACTGTTAGGAACATATCCCGAAACCCCTTTTAGTATGTATTTTACAACGTGAGCTGTTGCAAAATGTCGTCTGTTATTATTGAGACCGAATATTCCGGTTAGTTTTGCATTAACGCCTTCTGAAATAATTGCTTTCTTTGCTTCAAGTTCATAATTTTTGCCATTGGATTTAAGGTCTATTTTCACATAGTCACCCATATCTGAACCGTCGTAAGCCAGAGTTGACATTCTAATATCTACTCCAAGGTTTTCACATTCTTTACATAAGTCCTGAAGAAGCTTGTTCTTATCAAACTTAATTGCAAACGGCTTCCCGTCCTGGTGGGCAAAATGAATTTTATGTCCATGGGGTGAGTAATAATATTTGTCCGTAACATTTTTTACCTGCCCGGTATATTTAACCTCAAAATTATTCCTTTCAAATACTATCTTCCCGTCATTTACATGGACAAATTCATTTTCATATCCGTCATCCATAATTATCTGGGCGGAACACGCACGTTTCAGGTGATCAAAATTTTTACTCTTCTCAATTATTACAACCTTAAGTCCTATTTCTGCTGCAGTTTTTGCAGCCATAAGTCCTGCTGGTCCGGCACCGACAATAACTAAGTCAAACATACTATTCATAATTTTAGCCATCCTTTCATAGTATAAAATGTTGGCATTATCTGTCAATTCAATGTGTAATGGGTATTATATCACCTAAAAATTTAATTAACAAATACAGGAAAAGCTTGATAATAAAAGGAATAATTCAAGATTGATAGTATTACTCATTACAATCGTTCAATATAGTGCTAATTTGTTAAATTTGTAAAATAATTGAACTTACCTTATTCAAAATATTTTGATATTATTAATAGATAGGTAAGTAACCTATTCAATAAATTAAAGGAATGATTATATGAAAGATAATTGTGTTTTTACTTGTAATAAAGAAATGATTGAAAAAGAAATCAATGATGGATTGGATATTCTTAATAACAATTACAAACTGAATGAAATGAACTGTGGACAGTTCTCCAATCTCCTGATTCAAAATATAGCCTATAATATCAAGCAGTACGAAATTGTTGGCGTTGGTAATCTGTTGTTAATGGAATCAAAAGATTCATCGGAGCTACAGATGCTTTCTTTTGTTATTACACCTTACTATAAGAACTTGCCTCTTTTTTCAAGTGATTATTTATTTATCGGGGAAAAACGGAATTTTTTAGTTGAGTACTATGATTTGGTAAGGGAAAAGGATTCCCTGTATAATTCATATCTTAATAAGCTCCAGGCTATAAAAAATAAATATGAAGATTTACCTGATATGAAACTTAAAGAATGCTGGTATGACTCATTAAAAACTGTATGCATAGCCAAAAGAGCTTCTACAACTAATGATGATAATATTATTCTTTCAATTTTCAATGAGAATTTACATAGCTTTATTGAGAAAGAACAGGAAACTGATATTCTTTCAGAAAGTGAAAAGAAGGTTAAATGGCAGATTACTAAGGACTATGTAAACAAACTGGTTGATATCGGGGGCGTATCTACAAATGTGTTTAAAAATACTCTTGGTGCTGAAGCTACAAAGAAATTCTTCAATGATGTCTTCTTTGGGACAGAAAAGTTTTAGTCGCCTCGAGCCACTTTGAAATTTCCTCCGGTAGAGCAGCACTGTTTACGGCAATACCGGGTAGGATGGTGGATTTTGGACCGAATCCACCACCATGGTACACCTGCTATATAATGTGAATTACATCTTTACGGGGTGCAGCAGGATTAAGTATCTCTGCTGCATAACCCATAACAACAGAGCCATATATAATATGATTTTCGGGAATTTCCAAGTCTGTCATTAGTTCACGGATTAAAGGCATATTTGTAAAGCCAGGCAATTGGTTTAGCCAGCAAGAGCCAATGCCAAGTGAATGTGCTGCCAGCATCATATTACCAATTGCTAATGCTGAATCCGGCATTGCATTTCCGTTGTCTTTCAAATTTGAGACAATTATATAGGTAGGTGCATTATACAGGAAGTTAGAGTTCTCGTCTTCCGCTTTTTTAATAAGGCTCGCGATATAAGGATGGGTTTCAGCTACAACCGGAATAGTTAAAAGGGTTTGACGGAGAGCCTCGTTGACCTTTTTCATTGTATCCGCATTTTGTATAGCAGTAAATTTCCAGCTTTGCATTCCCATTCCGCTTGGAGCGTAGCTTCCTGCCAATAGAATTGTGTTTAAATCCTCTACAGATATTTGGTCCATTTTAAAATTTCTTACGCTTCTTCTTGTTAACATATTTTCAATTATACTATTCATTGTAAATCTCCTTTCCATTACATGTTGACTTTATAAATAGTCAGTTTACAGGCTATTCTTCTCCAACTTTTCTCTATGTATATCAAATGAATTTTCTATTTTACCAACTAAATGTAATTCTAATAAATCATTTATATTTCCCTCACAATACCACGGACGTTCAGTTTCAGCCATAATTATACCAATACATGCCTTACTGCTCACAAATTCTGATTTTTCTGAAATCACTTTGAAGGTTTCCAACATTTTTAATATTACATAACTTATATCACTATTAATAGAAGGAACTTGAGAACCTTCGATAATTTTTATACGAGTGTCTTCGTTGATGTCATCAGGGAATAATATGTATACTTGCGACTCTATTAAATCACGATAAACTTCCTTCTCGAACCCACAAGAAAATAATCTTAAATTGCAGCGATCATTGTCTTTCCATGAAACATATATCCCTGTTCTCTTTAGTATCTCCATAATGCTATTATCAATGCAATCTTTAACCAATGACCAATACGCTTCTGAAAATGAATCCAGTAGAATCGGTCTGTAAATATCTAATTTTTTATTCGATAATATTCTACTTTGCATCTCCAGTAACAATTCCCCTACTCCAACACCTGCAATATAGCCTTTTTGAGGAATATAATGCATTTTTACACAATCATCATCTATGCTATTATTCTGAGAACTTGTTACACGAGTATCAGCAATTAATATACTTGTACTCTTTGTGTTATAAGCTAATACTGTACTCATAATTTGTCTCCGTTATACAATCTCCTGCTCCCCAAATAATCTGGAAACAGCTTCCTCGTAATCAGATAATCTTTGTGATTTCTTAATCTTCTTTGCATATTTTTCATTGTCGGAAAAGACATTTATCATATAAAACCACAGCTCTTTCATTTTAAACAGGACATTACGTTCCCCTGAAAGTATGTCTTTATAATCATTATATACTTTATCATGGAACTCCTTCAATAAATTCTTTTCCAATTTAGTACTATTTTTAACATCATCTGCCAGTGAAGGATTCGTTAATAATCCTCTTCCTAACATTACAGTATTCACACCCGGGAAGTCCTCACAAAATTCTGAGTAATCATTTTCCGTAAAAATGTCACCATTATAGCAGACGGGATTTTTACTCAGGGATAAGGCATCCCTGAAAATCTGCATATTGGGTTTATTTTTGTAAAAGTCCTTCTGAATTCTGGGGTGTATAATAAGCTCTTCTACCGGGTATTTGTTAAATATATTTATTAAATCATAAAATTCCTCAGGCTGGTCTTTGCCTATTCTGGTTTTAATAGATATTTTGGTTATAGCTTGAGAGAAAATTTCTTCTAAAAAGGCGTTCAACTCTTCTTTTTTTGCAAGAAATCCGGAGCCTCTGTTTTTGGAAACTACAGTCCCGGAGGGACACCCCAAATTAAGATTTATCTCAGTATATCCCATATTATTAATTTTCTTTGAAGAATAAATGAAGTCTTTTGCATTATTTGTAAGCAATTGCGGAATTAAAACCAGCGACCGGTTATTTTCAGGTAAAATATCTTTCATGTCTCTGGTTTTAAAACCATCTGTTTGATTTGCGATAATAAAAGGAGAAAAATATTTGTCTATGCTATCAAAAAAAGCTTTATGAGCATTCCTGTAAATATACCCCGTTAGACCTTCCATAGGTGCAAAATAAAATTTCATTTATCAAACTTCTCCTTTGATTCAACTGATTCCTTAATAAATACCTCCATTTGCTGTTTCGATTCCTCCGGCAAAGCATCTATCAGGTAGTTTCGGTTTCTTCCCTGTACTTCCTGAAACTCTTGTTTTATTCTTCTATCGGCCTCTTCCACATCAATTTTCAGTTCTCTGGCAGATAATAAGGCACACCCTGCTCCTCTAACAATTATCTGCTGCAATCCGTCCGATGTTGCAACTGTTATCATGTATTTTTTTTGATTGGCATGGGCAAATTTTTCAATATACTGATCCGCCGTTTGGGCCTCTTTAGTATATACCACATGGATGTTATGATAACTTAATATTTCCTCTCGATGGCCTTGAACACGGTAAGCATCAAATACCACTATTATCCGACATCGCCGAATTCCCTGATAATTGCTGAGTAAATCAAGAAGCTTCATTCTGCCGGCGTCCAAATTCTTATCTGAAAGCTCTTTCAGTTCGGGCCATGCAAATAAAATATTGTAGCCATCCACTAGAAGGTATTCTTCTTTGGTTTCCTTCTGTTCACTAATATAGGAAGCCTTTTCATAATAACTTTCTTCGGCTGTTTTACGTCTTTTCCATGCAGACTTTTTACCTTGGTTTACATAATATGTTCTATTGATAATCTGGTCAATCTCTTCTAAACTGATAGACAGTTCTTGAGAAATTCCATGCCTTTTTTCAGTTTCTTTTAACGCATTATCTTTATTTTGAAGGTAGCTTTCCACATGCATGTATTTCTTTACTTCATCCCAAGGTACAGAAAATCCTGTTCCGTTTGCACAAAATACAGACCCGGTAGGATTTGCCATATCTCTTTCGGAATCATACCCTATACTTTCTATGATCTCCTGTGCATTATGGCAGGGTTCATAACCTTTCACGGTACAAAATAGCCTGCCGGCTCCTTTGGTGTACGCATTTACCTCTTTCTGATAATTCTTCATAGTGATAACAGGGGCACTTCCCACGAGTACTGCGGTTTCACCGTTTGTCTGTGATATACTGCTTACGCCGTGCATTTTCTCAATATCAGTCATGGCTCTTCCTACCATCTTCTCAGGCAGTTCCAGCTGAAATGTATAATACGGCTCAAGGAGTATGGATTCTGCTTCCATTAAACCCTGTCGCACTGCACGGTAGGTTGCTGCTCTGAAGTCGCCACCTTCTGTATGTTTATTGTGTGCCCTGCCCGAAACAAGAGTAATTTTAACATCGGTAAGGGCTGAACCTGTCAACACACCTTTATGCACTTTTTCTTCCAGATGAGTCAGAATCAATCTTTGCCAACTTTTACCGAGAATATCCTCACTACATTCCGTTCCAAATTGCAGACCGCTTCCCGGCTCTCCTGGCTCCAATAAAAGATGAACTTCCGCATAATGTCTCAGTGGTTCGAAATGACCTACTCCCTCAACGGTGTTCGCAATGGTTTCCTTATACACAATCCTCCCTGCATCGAAGGACACTGCTACGTCAAAACGGCTTTGTATTACGCTCTGGAGTATCTCTATTTGCACTTCTCCCATAGTCTGTGCATGTATCTCCTGTAACTGCTCATCCCATACAATGTTAAGTTCCGGTTCCTCTTCTTCAATCTGCCGCAGCTTTGGAAGCATCATTCTTGGGTCACAGCCTTCCGGAAGGATAATCCGGTAAAACAACACAGGCTCCAACAGCGGTGAATCTGAAGCTGACTCTATTCCCAAGCCCTCTCCCGGCCTAGTCTGATTGAGCCCTGTTATTGCACATACTGAACCTGCCTCTACTTCACTTACTGCTTCATATTTCTTTCCCGAATAAATACGGATTTGATTCACTTTTTCTTCCCATTTTCCGTTTGTTAAGAGGTCTTTTACCTTTAGCCTTCCCCCTGTGAGCTTCAAATGGGTAAGACGGTTTCCTTGTTCGTCCCTCGTTATTTTAAATATTTTAGCTCCAAATTCTTCCGGATAGTAAGGTATCATTGCATACTTCGTAATGCCTTGCATTAATTCCTCAATACCTTCCAGTTTCAACGCCGAACCGAAAAAACATGGAAATAAATTGCGTTCTCTTACAGCTTTACTAATCTGTTCAGTCTCAATGTGACCTTTTTCTAAATAGGTTTCAAGGATTGTTTCATCACACATGGACAGTTGCTCATAAAATTCCGTTGTCTCAACCTTCCCAAATTCAACACACCCATCGCCTAACTGCTTTTTCATGTCTTTTATTAATTTATCTTTATCCGTACCGTTCTGATCCATCTTATTAACAAATATAAATGCAGGTATATTGTACATATTCAAAAGCTGCCACAGTGTTTTTGTGTGTCCCTGTACTCCATCTGCACCGCTAATAACCAAAATGGCATAATCCAACACTTGTAGTGTCCTCTCCATTTCAGCCGAAAAGTCTACATGCCCCGGTGTATCCAATAATGTAATATTTACCTCGCCTGTTTCTAATACGGCCTGCTTGGAAAAAATAGTTATACCTCGTGCTTTTTCCAGCTCATAGGTGTCCAAATAAGCATCTTTATTGTCCACTCTTCCCAATTTTCCAATTTTACCGCTAAGATAAAGGATACTCTCTGATAATGTCGTCTTGCCTGCATCAACATGTGCCAATATTCCAATGATTAGTTTTTTCATGATTGATTTCAAATCCTTTAGTCTTTCTGCCTTTATATAATTCACGGCCCATTCAAGCCTGTTTGTCTAAGCTTTTATTATATGATACCAGTATGTTTGGGTTTTGACAATTTAGCAAGGTATATAGTTAGTGTATCTCAATAATTTCCTGGTACAGCATGTGTTATTTCCTGATTTCAAAAAAGATGCCAGTTAAAATCGGCATCTTTTTTTGATTGTTCTATAAGATTAAAAAACTAATTATTTCAACTTACTGATTATAATTTGCATACATTTCCGCAACTACACACAGATAATAGGATGGCCCAATTTGCTGACTTTCAAGCATATTTCTATGGAAGTCATCCTCCAGAAAGAACCTTGTTTGAGCAGCTAAAGATTTAGCATCAGTATTATGTCCATGATTATTTAGAAATACAATATGGTCTTTTAATACCTCTTGCAGTCTATTATCATTTGCCTTCCAGCCGTTTTTCAAAGCATCTGATATGCTAATAATAAACTTTTGTGCTTCTGCAGCTTCTTCATTTAAGTTATCAACTTGAGTTTCCTTTACTTCCGGCAATTCGTATCCGTAATTGTCTTCAAGGTATTTACTCTGTTCTGAAAGTGCATTTCCCCATTCATCTTTATTAAGGCCGTTAAACATCGCAGATTTATCCATAATTACTCCTCTCTTGGCAAGGATAATCGAATCTCCAATAGTCTTTAGTAAACAATCCAATCGCTGCTTGCGCGCATTTAGCAGTTCCCGCTGTTCAGTCAAGCACACTAATCGACTCGGTTCATCCTCAAGTGCTTTTTTTATATTATTAAGTGAAAAATCAAGCTCACGGTAGAATAATATCTGCTGTAAACGCTCAAGTTCCTTTTCCCCATAGAGACGGTAGCCGGCATCTGTTATATCACAGGGTTTTAATAAACCAATTTTATGATAGTGATGGAGTGTTTTTATAGTAACTCCTGCAATTTCAGCAACTTCTTTAACCGTGTAAAGCATAATTGTTCACCTCGTGAATTATCATAAGCCCTCCTCCAAGGTAAGAGTCAACTATTTTAATGATAATTTTTCTAATTCCTTTATTATCAATGACTTTGAAATATACATAGCTTTTATCATCTTATT
>JAEZIU010000228.1 GCA_023436485.1 Bacillota bacterium
GTGATGAAGATAAAAGAATAAAAAATCCTAATCAGATTTATCTGAACGGTTATATATGTAAGTCACCCATATATAGAATGACCCCTTTTGGAAGGGAAATAACAGATATACTTGTAGCTGTTAACAGGCCATATAATAAATCTGACTATATCCCATGCATAGCCTGGGGCAGAAATGCCAGGTATTCTCAGAACCTGACTATCGGAGACAATATTAAAATATGGGGTAGGATCCAAAGCAGAGAGTATCAAAAAAAGCTTGAGTCAGGAGAAACTTTAATAAAAACAGCTTATGAAGTTTCAGTCTCTAAAATGGAGATTTCCGAGCCGTCTGACACTAAAGAAAATGAAGACAACAATGATAACGAAAGTTCAACAGAGGAATAATTATCTATAAACATACAGACAAAAACCATCACACATTGCTTTAATTTTTGAGACAAAGTGTGATGGTTTTTTTAGTTATGAACTTCGCCTTACCATGTATCTCCATAGCTTCATTAATGCTGGCATAAGGTAACTGTCAATGCCAAATACTCTCCCGGCACCTCCTAACATTGCTACTTCAGCAGGGATAAGCCACCAGCTGGTCTCATACAAGCCTGTTGAAAGAAGAAAATTTATATTTAAAGCAATTGCGGCAAGACCTGCTATAAATGTAAATGTTCCTGATATAAATGCAAGTCCGAGCCCCACTTCAGCAAGTACTATCATTATTTGGAAGAGAAGAGCGTTTGGAATAACTAATCGGTTTGCTATCCAGGCATACCACTCAGGTGTATGGGAGGAAACAATCCTGAATATTTTTTCTCCCGATTCAGTAATAGAAGCACTTGAAGAACCGTCAACCGTCAAGCCTGCAAGCATTGGTGAAGTCAGCCAGCCTTCCTTTATTTTATTGTATCCCTCTATTAGCCATGTGTAGCCAAGAAACAGTCTTAGTGGTACAAGCCATATGGTAGCGGACCTACGAGTATAATGGTATTCAAGAAACGACTTTCTATGTCTTTTATTGATTAATTCATGATTCAGATACTTTAAAACAAGTTCAAATCCTCCTATACCAAAAAGGTAATGGCCGTTTACCATGTATTTCATTAATATTGACAGCCATACAGGCAACTGCTTTCCCATTATTTCACTAACAGCAAAATTACTACCTATGGAAACCATAACACCGTGAAGTTTTGGCTTTAATTTAACCTTTTCGGTACCTCTGATGTCTGCGAGAATATTAACAGCTGCATTATTACCTGTTTGCACCGCCGATTCTACAAGTGGAGGAAGAATTTTGTCCTCATAGGTAAAAGCAGATACATCGCCTATTGCATAAACGTTTTTAAAGGCTGTTTTAGTGTATTCGTCAACAACAATTCTGGAAGTTCTGTTCTTTTCAGTGTCTATTTCATCAGTTAGGGAAGATGCTTTTATTCCAGCAGTCCATATAAGGGTATGTGTATTTATTGTGCGGCCATCTTTTAGTTCCACCTTTTCAGAATCAAGTTTTGTAATTGCACTTTCAAGGAGTACGTTAACACCCAAGGTAGAAGTAAGATAGTCCATTGATTTTTTTACATTATTCTCATTTAGTATTGTAAGTATTTTGGGTAGTGCTTCTATTAAGTAAAGACTTACCTGATTACGGGAAATACCATAGTCAATGCAAAGTTTTTTAACCCATCTTCCCAATTCGCCCATCATCTCAACGCCTGTGAAGCCACCTCCGCCGACGACAAAGGTCAGAAGTGATTTTTTTGTAGTTTCATCTTTTTCCTGAGAAGCCAGTTCGAAGCAATCCAGTATATGCTCTTTTACCCTGATTGAATCTTTAAATGACCAAAGAGGGTAGCTGTATTCCTTCATACCGGGTATACCGTAATAGTTCGGCTCACTTCCAAAGGCTAAAACAAGATAGTCATATTCATACTGATTTTTATTTGATGAAATATTATTACTTTCCATATCGAATTTTACAATTTCATCCTTTACTATTTGCACATCAGTATATTGAAAAATATCTCTAAGCGGTACAATAACACCATCTGAATCTATCCTGTTTCCGGCAGTTTCATGAAGCTCTGTCAACAGTGTATGATACGAATTTCTATCTATAATCGTTATCGATAAATCATCTTTCTTTTTCTTTTTTCTTTGAAGGTACAGAGCAGTTTCTATGCCTGCATAACCTGCACCTATAATAACTATTTTTCTGGACATTATAATCTCTCCTGTGTTTGTTATAAAAATAGAAATTTCAGGGAAACATTTATAAATAAATTTGTATGTTTATATAATGCATATTTTACCTAAATTGTATTCATATTCGTAACTATATGGGGGTGAGTTTTTTGAAAATTAAGCACATTTTAATTCTTTTGACTTGTGTAATAGTTTCTTTTTATTTAAGCGGGTGTTCGAAGAGTAATGCCAGTGGTGATTATGTTGAAAAAGAAAGCTTTCAAATGGGTACAGTAATTTCTCAAAGAATTTATGGAGGTAATGCGGAAAATTCTGCGAACAAGATTATTCAAAGGTTAAACAGCATTGAAGAAAATATGTCTGCTAATATCAGAACCAGTACTGTGAGTCGGATTAACAGTTATTCCGGGCAATCACAGGTATTTCATGTTAATAGTGATATATATAATATTTTAACTGCAGCTGACAAATTTTCCAAATTGAGTCATGGCGCCTTTGACATAACTATAGGGCCTTTAGTTAAGGAATGGGGAGTTTTTACTGATCATCCGCATGTTCCCTCCCAGAGCAGGATTAATAAGCTTTTAAAACTTGTTAATTACAAATCTATTGACTTTAGCCAAGACAAAATGACTTTCAGACTTCCGATAAAGGGACAGATGATTGATTTTGGTGCTATTGCCAAAGGGTATGCCGCAGATGAAGCCGTTAAAATCTGTCGGCGAGACGGAATAAAATCAGCTTACATAAACCTTGGAGGAAATGTTTATGTAGTTGGGGACAAACCGGATAATACACCATGGAGAATAGGAATCCAAAATCCAAGAGCAGCGGACGGTAAATATATTGGTATTCTAAGGGTTTCGGACAAAACTGTAGTGACTTCCGGCGACTACGAAAGATTTTTTATGAAAGACGGTACTAGGTATCACCATATCATCGATCCAAGAACTGGATATCCCAGTAATTCTGATTTGATTAGTTCAACCATTGTTACGGACAGTTCTATTAGTGCTGATGCCCTGTCAACCGCAACATTTGTATTGGGGTTGAAAAAATCCAAAGAATTACTAGAAAAACTGGATGGTATTGATGCCATTTTCATTACAAAAGATAAAAAGATTTATGTGACTGAAAATCTAAAAAAGTATTTTAAATTTCAGGATGAAAGTGGGGAGTTTACGTATGTTGAAAAAGGGTGACATAATTCTTTTGCTGTTAATAGTTTTTGGTATATTGTCAACTGTATTCATTGGTAGAGAAAATGCAGTCAGTTTAAGCAATACTACCGGAAGTCGGCTTCATAACATGGATGTTACTGCAATAATAAAAAAGGATGACAAAGTTATAAGAAAAATTAATCTGACAAATTTAGAAAAAAGGGAAGTAATTAATATATCAGAGTCAGATAAAGTAACTGTTGTAGCAGAAAAAAACAGGATATGCTTTTTTGCGTCAGATTGCCCGGATAAGATATGTGTAAGAACCGGCTGGCTCAGCCACCCCGGAGAAATAGCGGTTTGTCTTCCAAATAAAATCATTATTAAGCTTGAGCAAAATAGGAATCAAAATGTGGATGGAGTGGTAAAATGAGAGTATATATAAAAAATAATGTTGACATAAAGAAAATGGTGCTGCTGGCTGTTCTTGCTTCTCAGGCTTTGGTGCTGTCTGTTATTGAATCATGGTTTCCCGTTCCAGTGGGGATTCCCGGGATAAAGCTCGGACTGTCTAATATAATAACTATAGTTTGTTTAATTTTTTTCACTCTGTCAAATACTCTGGCAATAGTTCTGGTAAAATGTGTTCTCTCATCCCTATTTATGGGGGGGCCGGTAATTTTTGCTTTTAGTATATGTGGAGGAATTTTGAGTACACTGATTATGTGGATAATGATAAAATATATGGAAAGGTGGTTAAGCTTGATTGGAATAAGCATAGCCGGATCAATAGCACATAATGTCGGGCAGATAATGGTAGCATGCATTATAATGAGTGATTTGTCTGTTATAGGTTATTTACCTGTACTGCTTTTGTCCGGAATTATTATGGGGACTTTTGTAGGAATATGCAGCTCATTTCTAGTGCGAGCCATGAAAAGGTTAAATATTATATCAAATTTATAAGGGGTAATTATGTTTTTTGAAAACCAAAGGTTAAACAGTGATATTAAAAAAGTCGAGGAAAATCTACGTACAAACGTTACTTCAAAAAACCAGCTTTTGGTTCAGGCCATCGCGGATACAGTGGGTGCAGGAGGTAAGAGACTCAGGCCTGCAATGGTTATAGTTTCATCATATTTTGGGAAAATTCGGCAGGACAGGCTGATCCAGCTTGCAAGTGCCGTAGAATTGCTTCATACTGCTACTCTTATACACGATGATGTCCTGGATTACTCGCCATATAGGAGAAATAGGGAAACAGTTTACAAAAAATACGGAACAGATATGGCTATCTACTGTGGAGACTTTTTGTATACTAAGGCACTTTTAATGCTTGCCGGTATCGTTCCTGCAAATAAACTAACTATAGCTGCAAGGGCAGTAAAAACAATCTGTGAAGGAGAAGTAGACCAATATAGAGATAAGTATGTAATGAATCTTTCTGTTCCTTCATATCTGAAAAGAATTTCTAGAAAAACAGCAGTGCTTTTTTCAGCTTCTTGTGCTTTGGGGGCTTTGTGTGCGAAATGTAATCCACGTATTACAAATAGCCTTTCAAAGATAGGTTTTTACTACGGGGTCATGTTTCAGATGGTTGACGATTTCAGGGATTACAAAAGCGGTGATTCAGAATGGGGAAAGCCTGTCTACAATGACCTTTCAAAGGGTATACTTACTCTACCAGCAATATATGCTTGCAGGAATAATAAAGAAATATACAAAATGGTTGAAAACTACTGGGGAAAAAAGGATAAGGTAAATGAAGAACTTCATACTATAGTTTCTCACATATGTTCTTCAGGAGGTATGGAATATACCGAAAATTACATACAAAGGTATAGGCAGAAGGCTTTCCGGGAGATAGAAAAGCTTCCAATAAGCGAAGCAAGAGATATTCTTGCAGATTTGATTAATAAATTGCATATCTGATATAATAAAGTGGTTCTTTAGAATAATTAACTTGGAGTTAACATAATGAAAGTAACAACAGTATCAGTGGTGCTAATTAATACAACCAGATCTTTTGATAAAAGATATA
>JAEZIU010000266.1 GCA_023436485.1 Bacillota bacterium
CCTAAGAACTCTGGAAATTCTCTGCTCAATATCAAAATGTATATCAAGGGGCTGAAAATATCTGAAAAGCCTTTGAACACAATGGTAACGGTACCTATCATCAAGCTCCCGTTCCTTTTCACTAAAGGAAGGATACTCATGGAGTAGCTCCTCCGTCTGCTCATAAGAAAATATAGGTGGCAGCGCTTCAATAAGAGGGTTTCCTCTGTATTCTTCTAACACCGGATCTATATATTCTGCCAAAACAGCATAACCGCCATTTGGTATTCGAACTTGCTTAATAGCCTTTTCCATCCAAACGCTCCCTCTGCTTACGCTTTAAAAAATCAATGCCTCTTAAGTCCTGTACTTCAAAATTGTCCGCGCCAATGCTGAAATCAATTATATCATTACTTCGATTCTTCCCAGAATCGAGTACAAAGGCTTCATTCTGTCTATTTCTTTCCTTTTCCGATTTACGATTATCTCTGATTCCTTTGATTCTTTGAGTTTTACTAATATCTGAATTCTGTTGCCTTGCCATTTGCTCAGCTTCATTTACTGTATTTTCAATCTCTGATATTAAATCTATTCTACTTTGCAGTTGCTCTCCAGAACTCAGGACCTTTTCTAGACTTTCATACTCCGATAAATATTGAATTTCCTCTAATGACTTATTAAAATATTTCCTGTCGTCAAGCAGATAGCACTTTTCGAAGCCTCGACCCTCATCGGTCCTAATATAGATAAAATTCATATTTCTAGGATCAAAGGAAATATCTTTCTTGGAGCTTTCTTTATTTCTCGCTGTTTCAAACCACAACTCCTCGATAGCTTTATTGCAGCTATAGTACATTTTTTTATATTTGATCCCTTTTTCCGTAATAGATGCACTATCCGTTGGCATAAGATTTAGCTTTACTATATCTTCCGGAAAGCTACGTAATATACCTGAACGATGCGTTATTCCCCATTTCCACAATTCCAAAGGAATTGGTTCAACCTCATCTGCAATCATATCATCCGTTCTTGTATAATTATCCATCCAATGGCTATTATTATGGGCAAGAATACAACAAATTATAATGTATGTGAACTGCTGAATATCAAGCTTAGCATCCAATCTATAGTCTTTTCCTCCTCGTTCACGAAAATCAATATTAATATGTCCTGGAACGAGTGGTTTAACCTTCGCATCAATCGTATGAAAATGCTGCTCAACTATTCCTTTCAAGTCTGCACGGTACGGTGGCGTGTTTTCAATCCGAACATGCAGAGAATTGATCAATGTATCAACCTGTTTGCTTTCCATTTCACCTCTGTCGCCTAAAATAGCTTCGGGAATATGATTACAGGGCCATTCTGAAGCAGTAATATTTTTCCCATATTCTTTGCAGTACTGTACTTTATCAGATGCTGCATTTGCTAAAGCCATCATTGCACCAATCCAGGAGGGGCCTTCAAGCCCTACGTACAAACCCGTTACCATTCGAGAGAATACATCGATTACAAGATATACTACCGGACGCCCAATAATCCAATCTCTATTGTATCTTGATACCAGATAAACATCAGCAACAGTGGCATCTATCTGGTACTTTGATCCTGGTCCAATTGTATTTGCATCAGATCGGCCTGTAACAGCTCGGTGGTTCAGCTGGTACTTTTTATCTCCTTTTCTTGTAGTAAGTTTTTTCTTAATGTTATTTTCTTTTTCGTACCAATACCTAAATTGATCAAAGGTAGGAATATAATTGGGATCAATAACTATTGCCTTTTTGATGCCATTTTCAAATCGATAATCTTCTGTAAAAAAGTCTTTTACCATAAAATCGTATGCGGTTTGCAATGTATTTTCATTTTTAGTATGGTAATACCTGTTAATGGCTACTCTAAAAACCTTCTTAGTGTCTTCATCAACATTAATCCCTCTGCCAATACTATTCTCGTTTTTCCGCGGTCTGCCTCTTTTTATACTTCCAGCCGTTTTTTCTTTCCCCTTTCCCCCTGATTTCTCATAATCAGGTAATAATGCATCTCGAACCTTACCTCTTTGCCAATATCTCCTTAGATATTTATAAATCATATTCTTGGATGTTTTGAACTCATCCATAGCTTGCTTAATAAGAAGTCCTCTGCGCTCTCCATAAAAAATATCTGGTTCATTCATAGATAAAGCTATCATCTTAATAATTTCCCAAGCTTTATCTCTTATAACGATATTTTTCTTCTCTAATGAAGTCTCATTGATTATTCTATAAAATGGATCATCCTCAACTTTCACGATGCTTTCATCATCAAATCCTACAAGAATATCCCTAACCCTTCTAAGTTGTGGTAATGCCTTAGCAGAATAAATATCAATTGAAAAAGCAATAATATTCCCTTCATCAATCCATACAATTCGCTCAATGCGGCCATCCTCCGCAACAAATTTTATCAACTCATTAATTGTTAGAATCATTTGCGTAAAGCTCCTTACATTTATGGTAATAGTATGGAATCCCGAGTAATCTTGCTGATATTAATTTTTTGTTGAAAATTTGAAAGCATTATCTGTTTAGAAGCTATTAAGTGCCTAAACAGATATAAAAACATACCTGGCTTCATATTGAATTCAAAATCCATTCCATCTAAAATTACTTGGACCGTATCTTCACTACTTAATAACCTATTTTTTAATATTGGTATAAGCCTTTTCAAGCTCGCTTTATCAACATCATCTAATTCCTCTAAATTATAAGCCGAATGCACCCATTCTACATTTTGTGCCAATTCTGCGTGTATTTCCCGCTCTGTGACGATGCCCCAATCAATTCCTCTTTTCTCCCAATAACATTTTTCTATTTCATATTTCTCCAACACTCGAGGCTTATCTAACTCTGTAGACGACTTAATCGTACGAGCAATGTCATACCTTCTTCCATTTTCGTATAAGGTAATTAAAAAATCCGTTGTTAGAATCAAGGGTACCCGCGATTCAATATCAACCGGATATCTTATACCTTTTATTTCAGCCATCTTCATAGCATCCTCTCTATCCAAAAGCGGAAATTGCTCTCTTATATCAACAATCTTGTCAATCCATTCAAGTAAATAAAAAAATCTAGTCTCATTACTCGACATGAAGTGATGAACTCTTCTTGTTTTCAGGCCCTTACATCTTGATACATTACCTTTTGAGGGGAAGTCATGAACATCAAGCCAAGGCTTATAAGTACTTTCTTCTCCCTGACCTCTGCCTTCTTTTATATATCTTTGTATCTTGTCTTCATCAAACCCATATCTTCTTTTTGCCATTAATTCCTCCGCACGCTGCAATATTTTTACATCAAATTATTCCCTCTTTAAATCCTCCCATTCTTATTATTCAGAAGAGTATACCCCACAAAAAAAGCTCCCACACAAACAAAGTGGAAGCCTAATTAATAATATAAGATAATTGCATTATAGAAATTCTGTAGCACAAAAAACTTGCACAACAAATAAATCTATGGTATATTATCCATAAATAAAAAATGTGGGCAACCACTATTAGGATAGGCATTAACGAATGGTCGGCAAACTGAATCGTTAGTGCTTAATTTTTTACATTATAACAGACATTTCCACAATTTTCAATTCTAATCATTATATATACTTATCAATCTCCTCAAGCCTATCTTGTGATTCACTAAATATTTCGTAATATTTATGATTTTTCTTTGCTAACAAACGCATATGTTTTCTTAAATTCCCACCATCAACTTCATTAAATACAATTTAATTAAAAATATGTATTTATTTTGTCGAATACTGTGGTAAAATATGGGTATGTAAAATTATGTTTCATATCCACATTTTATATAACAGCAGATACATAAACTCTGTAAATTCATTAATAAGGAGCCCCAAATGAAGAAAGACGATTTAAAAGAGAAGCTTAATGTTTTTACCAAGGCAATTACAGAAGGTAAAGCCGAAATCAACGTAATGTTAGTAGATCAAAACAGTCAAAGGAAGCGGAAATATCGTGGCCTTATGATAAAGACAAAGCTATCCGATATTAAGTCAGTGATCGAACAATCTTTTTTATATATTAATCAGGAACTTTCAAATCGTTCGCTAGATTTATATGATTTAGAAATTTCAGTAGATGAATCAACTCAGATGGTTAATAAAGCTGATGTTATTTACTGTCAAGAGATTCTTAATCAGCTTACTGTAGAATATACTGATATAAATACCGTCTCCGAAAATACAGATTTATCTTGTATTAAATTTATTTTAATTCAAGTATATACTGAAAAGCAAAGTATTTATCTATTTAAAAAATATGTCCAGCCTACAACTGCATATAAAACAACAGAAAAATATATTTTATCCGGAGGTGTACTTAAGCCATTTACGGATAAAGTAATTGTAATTAGTTCATTGGTGGACGCATTCCTACTCGATGATATATTTTATGTGTTTAATCGTAATTCCTTTAACAGTATTTTTATTTATAAAGATATTTTTAAAAAAATCATAGAAGAAAACAAAGCAACAATAGAAAGCTGTGGATTCATGATAGAAACAACACAATTTATGGCTGACTGCGAAGCAGATGGCCGTTATCTCACACGCTTAACAAAAGTCATCTTAGCTAAGGGTTTTGAGGAAGTATCAAAGCGGAAGGCAGAGATTAAGCAAGTTGTCAAAGATTTCGATTTATCATTAACCCTTTCTGATACTGGAGAAGTTGTTTATAAAGGTAAAGAAGACATACCAGAAGTATTAAATTTGTTACTGCGTCATTATGTAATAGATGCACTTACAAGTAATAAAATGATTGCAGCTGCAATTCAAGAATATCAAACAGGTAATAAAGGAGGGCATCACGATTGAGAAGAGTAATGCTTTTTATTTCGTCATATATCCCTCTTTATATCCTTTTGATTGTTAAAAACATATTAGAGCGTTGTACCAGTGAAGGTCGCTTTGCTCTTAGTTTCAGCAAGTTAAGAACAGCAATTTTCTTTGATGAAATAAACGATTATGCTATTGCGGCCTTTTTTCTGTTAACGATAATATCACTGATATACTTGAAGGTACTCTTAAAGCAACCCGAAGGGAATCATCATTTTTCAATTATCGATATTGAGGATCAGACGGGAAATGTATATTTTAATTATATCTCAATCTACTTACTATCATGTCTGGGACTAACTTTAAACCGTATTGTTGACGTATTTGTACTCCTATTTGTAATGTTAATTGTTGGGTACATCTATATAAGTAATCATATGACATATATGAATCCATTGTTGCAACTCTTTGGTTACAAAATTTATGAAGGAATGGTACATTCCGACAGCACAAATAAAAGTTTTAACTCTGTTATTATTGTATCAAAAGACCTTAAACTTGAAAAGAATCATACTTATTTAGGAAGCGGTAAAGAGGACTTTATTTTTTGTCCAGCAATTAAGAAAAAATAGCAAATAATATCTCAAGGGAGAATCGATAATGCAAAAAAATTTGTATAGTGGACTATTAGTGGCAGTCGATGGACCTAACGGTGTGGGTAAAACCACATTAATCAAAAATCTTCAGAACTATTTTTTAGCTTATGGTGAGAAAATCTATACTACAAGGGAACCTAGCAATTCACAATTAGGTGAATTTACGAGGGATATTTCTGAAGGTATAGGTGGAGAAAGTTTAGCTTGTTTAGTAGCAGCGGATAGATATGAACATCTAAAGAATGAAGTGATTCCAAAGTTACGGGAGGGATTTATTGTACTCATGGATAGATATATTCTTTCTTCTCTTATCTTACAAAGAATGGACGATGTTGAAGTTCCCTTCATTCTTGGAATCAACGCCAATATCTTATTACCCGATATTCAATTTGTGATAACAGCAAATTCGGATGTTATTCAGAAACGACTAGCTGAAAGAAGTTTATTAACCAGATTTGAAAAAGGTAATAGAACAGATCTGGAAATCCAATATCTATTAGAAGGGGGCACAGCGCTAAGGGATCTTGAAATTCCAGTCATGGAAATTGTTAATAACGAAAATTTGCAGACTAATGTTAGTCTTATGGTTGATTATATTATGCAACATAAAAATGAGGTGTTACATCCGTGAAGTGTATATTATTAAACTCCCCTATTTATTGGGAGTCATCGTCTGCAGATGAGGACTATTTGCCACCGATTGGTCTTGGTTATATTGCCACACACATACAAGATTCTGGAATTGACATTGAACTTATTGACTGCGTAAAATCACATTTAGGAGTGATTGATATCATAAACTTGATCGATGAAAAATCTCCAGATTACATAGGTATAAACATTTTTACCCAAAATTATGAATTCGTAAAATACATCTTGGAAAATTGCAATAAAACTAGTACAATTTTCATAGGCGGACAGGTTGTAAAACATACCTATAAGGAAATATTAGATTGGAAAGTGGATAATAAATTAATTTTAATTATTGGGGAAGGCGAATTAATTCTTCCCGCACTTATCAATAACATTTGTCAGGATAGGCCGTACTATAACAAAGATAATAAATCAGTATATGTAGTTGACCGTCACTCCGCATATTTCCCTGATGATATAAACAATTCAAAACTCGATCGTAAGTTTTTGTATAACGAGACAATTGTGAATCATTATTCTTTTATTGAAGCTTCAATTATTACCTCTCGAGGCTGTATATATAATTGTGCCTTTTGCGGCGGAGCACATAGCTTGAATCGCGATATTAAAATCCGATTGCGTGACTCACAGTATATTATTTCTGAAATACAAGATATACTTATGATGTACCCCGCTGTTAATTGTATCCGGATATTAGATGATCTTTTCCTTAGGGATAGAAACTGCATTCTAAATGCAATTGACATTTTCAATCGGTTTAAAAACCTTTATTGGAGAGGCATGGCCCATGTATTATCTTTGATAAAATCTCTTGATATGTTGGATGCTCTTAAGAGTTCAGGGTGTAAAGAGCTTTTCATTGGTATAGAGTCTGGTTCAGAGAGAATTAGGAAAAAAATAAACAAAGCAGGATCAATCGACGAGGTTCTTCAAGTGATTAAGTCCATTTTAATTTCAGGAATTGATGTTAAGGGCTACTTAATATATGGCTTTCCCGATGAGACCATCGAGGATTTCGATATGACGTATTCATTAGCAAAAGAACTAAAAATAATTTCAGATAGTACATTGGGGAAATTTAGATGTAGCGTCTTTCAGTTTCGTCCGTATCACGGTACAGAATTATATAATGAAATTCTAAAAAGAGGTCAGGTTATTGATTCTATAAGGGCAAACAACGAAATCAACCAAATTTTAAGGCGCAATCAGTTTAATTTTTATTCTGGTAATTATAGTCATGTTGACAATGAAGTACTAAATAATTATATATTAAAAACACAAAAACTGTCGGGGGAAACTTCATATGATTGAGAATATCAAAATATGTTCAAATTGTAATTTATGTAATAATCAAGCACCCTTACTTGATGATGTGAAGATATGCCAAGTATTTTGGGTTGGTCTATCCGCAAAGAAAATCTTAGATGATAACGAGAAGCCCCTTTCACCCACTACAAATTCGGGAAAATTAATATGTAATGTAGAAGAACAATGTTCTGGAATAACAACATATAAAACTAATCTAGTAAAATGTGTTCCTCTTGATGAACAGCAAAAGCTACGTTACCCAAATAAACGCGAAATAGATGATTGCTTTCCAAACTTAGTAAAAGAAATTAATGAGCTTGTACCCAAAATAGTTTTTTTGCTAGGTGAAAAAGTCACAACAACCTTTAGCCGGCAACTTCACCTAGAATTTAACGAGTGGGAAGATTTTAATTACAGTTTTACAGAGCATAATGGAACTTATTATATTCCTATTCACCATCCATCATATATTCATGTATATAAACGTAAGCAGATTAATGAGTATATAAATAGTCTTACTAGCCTTATAGAAGTGCTTTTATAAGTAGTTTATAAGAAGTATCGGGAGAAAATATATGAAAGATTTTAATCTTAAAATTTCAGATAACATTAAGGAGGATGATCATTTATTTCGGTATATGTCTTTATCTCAATTTCTTTCATTAGTAGAAAACAAAAAATTATTTTTACGAAAAGTTAAGCTATGGGATGATCCATGGGAAGCACCAGATGATCAAATCCCATTTATTGATAATGATGGTAATGCAATATTTACAGAATCTTTAATAGTAACGTCTACTGTCGGACAATGTTGGACTTACGAAAATGATTCTGATGCAATGTGGCGAATATATTCAAATGATCGACAAGGAATAATGATAGAAACTATCGTTAAAAATTTTTATTTTATCAATGAATTAAGAGATGCCTCGCTAGCTAAAGCTGTATATTATAATAAAAGTAATTATATCGAAAAAAGAAGAGAAATCGCCAATAACGCGAGTTATTCCTTTGCTAGTGATATGATTCTTAAACGAGAAGCATTTAGACATGAAAATGAAGTTCGATTACTTGTATGTCTACAGGCATATAAAGAGATAGAAAACATTTGGGAATTACCAACAGTCGGATTCTCCATAGATCCAATTATTTTTATTAATAGCATTACTATTGACCCTCGTGCTGATGAATGGTATGTAGATACAATAAAAAAATATTGCATATCAAAGAACTTTAACTGTCCTGTAGAAAAATCCTCTTTATACAAAAAAGATTTATATGAGCCAACAAAGATCATCAGAAAATATGAATTGGTACCATAATGTAATATTTCAACTCAATTATAATTTACTCGTTCATTCAAGTTATAGTAGATTGTAAGAGCATTCTTTTTGTTTAAAGCAATAGCCCCGGCATTTTATAGCCGGAGCTATTGCTTATTTTGCAAACATAATATACCATTTCAGTTCACAACTTTATTACCCAGTTCATAACTATATTATCTAGTTCACAACTTTATTACCTTTACACAACAACGGATAATTATTTTTAACCCCTTATTCAACAGTAACAGCCTTGGCAAGATTTCGGGGTTGATCCACATTATAACCTCTGTGTACACAGGAATAATATGCCAGAAGCTGCAATGCGATTGCAGTTGTAAAAGGGGTCAGGTATTCCGGCACTTGGGGTAAGGCAATGTGATAATCATAAGCGGATTCCTCCACCTGAACCTTACCGTTCGTAATTAAAATTACGAATGCTCCCCTAGCACGTACTTCACGGATGTTTGATACCATTTTTGATAATACGTTTGCCTGTGTGGCAAGTGCAACTACAGGAACCCCGTCCGTAATCAATGACAAAGTTCCGTGCTTTAGTTCTCCTGCAGCATAAGCCTCGGAATGAATATAACTGATTTCCTTTAACTTAATTGAGCCTTCTAGGCAAAGAGGATAATCTAGCCCCCTACCAATAAAGAACAGATCCTCCTTATCTTTGAGCTTCGTACATATTCCATCTATCAACTGATCTAAGCTTAAGGCACCTCTCACTGCCGGAATAACCTCTTTTAACTCCTTCATATATACCCTGCACTGCT
>JAEZIU010000275.1 GCA_023436485.1 Bacillota bacterium
AGAATTTCCAGAGTTCTTAGGCAAGGCTATCTTTCCAGAAACCCTATAAAACCGGATAACGCTACTGATATGCAATTGATATACAAAATGATACAGGAAGGTAATTTAAATTTTAATAAGAATATGCTAAGCAGGCCCTCTTCCACGGGGTTTACAATCATAGGCACATCAGGAGTCGGAAAATCCACCTCAGTTGAAAAAATTTTATCCTTATACCCTCAGATAATTGTTCACTCTAAATATAAGGGAAAACCATTTTGCAAATATCAGTTACCTTGGCTGAAGCTAGATTGCCCTTTTGATGGAAGCGTGAAAGGCTTATGTAATAATTTCTTCCTTGCTTTTGATCAATTGCTTGGGGATAATACCTATAATAAATATGCCAATGGAAGAAATGTATCGGTAAATACCATGATGCCCATTATGTCACAACTGGCGCGAGATCATTGCCTTGGAATGCTTGTAATAGATGAAATTCAGCATTTAAGCCTTGCGAAAAGTGGAGGCTCTGAAAAAATGCTTAACTTCTTTGTTAATTTGGTAAATACTATTGGCGTTCCGGTAATACTTATTGGGACAACAAAAGCTGCGAGTATTCTTCAAAGCGAATTTCGTCAAGCCAGACGTGGTAGTGGACAAGGCGATTTAATCTGGGAACGTATGAAAAACAATGGATATTGGGAATTGCTGATAGAAGGTATGTGGAAGTACCAGTGGACCAAGCATAAAGTACAGCTAACCAAGGAGCTGATAGATAAATTATATTTTGAAAGCCAGGGTATTGTCGATATCGCGGTTAAAATATTTATTCTTGCACAATCAAGGGCAATAGCTTCAGGAAAAGAGGAAATATCGGTAAAGCTGATGGAATGTGTAGCGAAGGAAAATCTTAAATTGGTAAAGCCTATGCTCGATGCCTTGAAATCCGGAGACCTGAAGAAAATAGCACTTTATGAAGATATTAAACCAATTGATATCAAACAGTATATTGAGGACTACTCTTCATCACTTAATAAAAGACTAGGTAAGAAACCTGAACAGAAGTCGAACGATTCGTTTAATGTCACAGAACAGGCTGTCTTGAAACTGTTGGAGTTTGGAATTGACGAACCGATAGCTCGAGAAGCAATTGACCTTGCTATGAATCAAAATAATAAGCTGGATGCAGCTACCGACATCGCCAAAGAGGCAATGAAATATATACTAAATGATTTTGCACCCAATAAAGAGAAAAACATCAGTAAAAGCAAGAAAAAGAAGGCTCCATTGCTGGAACCAAATGACCTAAGATATATTGTAAGGCAAGGTAAAGATAATAATTTATCGGCTTATGAGTCCTTGAAGAAAGCGGGAATTGTTAAAGACTACAATAATGACTTTGTTATGACAGGATGATTTTATGCTTAATTCATTTCCGGAACCTTATCCGGATGAGCTTTTATATAGTGTACTAGCTAGGTTTCATATCAGACGTGGAAATACCGCCGCAAAAACAACTTTAAGAGAATTGTTTGGAGATTCAAAGGTAACTCCGGCGTATGATCTCCCGAGCCATATAGACAGACTGGTGAGTAATTTGCCTTTATATAATATTCATACGGCGGAGGACTTGATTTATAACAATACCCTATTTCCCTATTACGCTGCTTTTTTGCCAGAAGATAGGATTGAAAAAATACTAGTATCAATGAGAAGTAATCAGGGAGGAGATATTTTAACCAGATGTGGAATATTATCAAGCAAAATTTCACCTCCGCAATATTTTAGATTTTGTCCATTATGTAATCAGGAGGATATGAAAGAATTCGGTGAATGTTATTGGCATCGATTACATCAGCTTCCAGGTGTACATGTATGCGGCAGACATAGAGTGTTCTTAGAAAATAGTTCAGTGTTAACGCATAATAAGCACGAACTGATTGCCGCAAATCGGATTAATTGTAAAGCGCCTTCATGTAATGTCGGCAAAAATTGCAGCGATAAAGAAATAAATGGGCATTGTGAATTTGTCAAAGAAGCAGTATGGATTTTAACCAATCATCAGAAAATCGGCTCGCTTAGTACTATTAAAAATCGTTATTTGAATTTGCTTCAAAAGCAAGGTCTGGCATCTCCGACTGGCAGGGTTTTTCAAAAAGAATTAGTGAAGGCGTTTATAAGTTATTATGGACATTGCTATTTGCAGCAAGAACAGTCTGACATTGATGTTTATCAAGATAATACTTGGCTTTCCGGCATTGTACGAAAGTATAGAAAAAGCTTTCATCCGATTAACCATATTCTCATGATTAGATTTTTATCAAGTTCATTGGATGATTTTTTTGCCATGGAAGAACCAAAGCAGCCCTTCGGGGAGGGGCCATGGCCTTGCCTAAATATAGCTTCTGGGCATTATATGGAAAATACAATTAAGGATATTGCCATAGTATATAGCACTGATGCAAAGCGAAGGAAAGGGATCTTTCGTTGCTCTTGCGGTTTTAGTTATATCAGATGGGAATCGGATGTCTTGACTGATGACCGGTTTAGCTTTGATAAAGTCTTAGAATATGGATTGGTATGGGAAGCTAGGCTTAAAGAGTATATGCGGCATGATATTGGGCTCAGAGATATGTCTAGAAGGCTTAAGGTTGATCCAAAAACAATAAAGCGACATATTGCTGCATTTGAGCTTGAAAATTTGAAGGTGGTCAAGCCTGAAGAAGTTACAAAAAGCTCCTTACAGGATTTGGATACTAAAACAAGGCTGCAGAAGAGAACAATATGGGAGAACCTGCTGAAGCAGTATCCTGAAAAGTCAATGAAGAGAATAAGAGCTGAGGCTGAAGATGTCTTTGGATGGCTATATCGCAATGATAAGGAATGGCTGTACAGTCTTCAGTATAATAAAAAAACAATTAGCAACCAAGCTTTTATGCGTGTTGATTGGGAGGAAAGAGACAAGCAGCTATATGAACAAGCATGCTTTGCCATTACGAAGTTGAAAGCTTCAAATACAAAGCCAATAAGGATAACGGTTAGTTCAGTTGGTAAGCTTATTAATAAACGTACTTTATTGGAGAAGCACTTGGATAAACTGCCACTTACGATGGAATGTTTAGCTAGAAATGTAGAAAGCGTTGAAGAATATCAGCAAAGAAAAGTAGAATGGGCGATCAGACTACTGGTGAGTGCAAATCAGGAGTTGCGAAAATGGAAAATAGTAAAGACTGCTGGGATTAAAAATTATAAGACACCTGAAATAGATGAGCTTGTTAGTAGAGAAATGGAAGTTATATGCTCAAAAATTAACTAAGGAGGAACTGTAAATGATGCTTAAAATACAACCGTGGCCCTTTAAGAGAGATGAGGAAGTACAATTATATTGGCTTTGCTCGCCTTTTTTAGATGCGCAAAAGGGATGGCTGTTACAGGTTGTATTTAAAAAAACTGACAATAGTATTTGCGAGGTTACGGTACCGTGGGGAACGATTCCTTATCTAGTTCTTGGGCAGAAATATATGAACGGAATACCAATAATGAGTGGGAAGGTTGGAAGAGTCTATCAGTTAACTACACCGGATAGAAGCAGCTTTAAACTGGGCATGGCATATGATATCCCTCCTGCTTTGTATTATTTTTATAAAAACCAAAAATATGGATACCAGAGAATATGTAAATTTAGTATAGGGGATATCAATTATTATATTCCGTGCCTTGAGCTTGTTAGGAATTTTTTAACGCCTCATAAGGTGTTAGCAAATAATATTATGAAGCCAGGGGGCTTAGAACTTCTATTTGAGAATTGTTCAGTAAATGGAAAACGACTCTTCCTTGCACTATCAAGTGAGATAAAGGGAAGTTTGATATCTAATAATACCGCAAGCTATTTAGCTTGGCTAAAATATGATTATTACGCAAACATGGCCTGGAATTCGATTTATAATAATGTGTTTTCTAAAGCTGTGTTAGACAATCCTTTCAAGCCAGTTGAAGAACTTCAGAAGGGTACATATATAGAACTCATGCCACCGGTCGGAAACGGCTCAAATTGGACCGTTAGAGGGATTGGCATAGGAAAAGACATTTTGATACTAGAAATTTTGAGCAAAACAAATTTGTACATGCCCTTTAATGAAATACTATATACACATCCCTCTTTAACAAGTGCTGAATATTCAGATGATAATAGAAATTCAAGAATTGTTAGAAACCAGTATGACAGAGATGTAATAGATTTGGAGACAACGGGGAAGGGAGCAAACAAAACTCAGGAAGAAGACATTGTTGATAGTATATCTATCGGCTTTGGCTTTGATAAAAGTCCGTATCTTGAGAAATTAAGACAGAAAAATCAAAAAACTAATATGGGTGATTATAGTATAAATGCAACCACCAGAAATTTTGACCAATACTGTTTGACTAGCGGGGTAGGAACGACACAAGATTGGATCCGCGGAGGCGAAGTAAAACCACTTGAATTTACATCCTTAGAGCCGATGGAGGATGGAGCAACAAAGGGGCTTGAAGATTTCCTTGTGGTAGTAAACTACCTATTTGAGAAGCATGTGAATCTAGAAGTGTCAATTAACATTATATTAATTCCAGAGGGAAAAGTTTTTTCGTACTATCCGAATAGAGAGCGAAGAAATTGTGCAATTGTGAAGATTACCAGAAGTGGTAAACTTCCTTGCTATATAATCGAATTAGGTAGAGCTGATGATTGGTCTATTTCAACACTGCTGCTCTACCAGCTTGTAGCTGATAAATCGCCAATTGATATTGAAAGATTTATAAAAAATTTGTTGGAGGAACTTGTCAATAACAGCGGACATTGGAATAAACAGTCCTTGGATAAGGAAGTTTGTTATAGGTATGATATGGTGAAGCATATTAGTGGACAAAATCTATTATATTGGAGGGATAGGTTGCTAGCCCACTTCTAATTAAATTTACAGTATTGAATCAACTAATCAGTTTGCATAAAAAGAATACTAATCATTTGTTGTTTTATAGTAGAATATGGTATATAATGGTACTTGGAAAATTTATGAGCTTAATAATTGCTATTTAACTCTCAATATTTCTTAAATAATGATTGCTATAAGGAGACTATAAATTGGAGAATCATATTAGTAATTCCATAACTGATGTTATTAATAAAGCGCCTTGGAAGTCATTGGAGTTGCATCTTAATTCGCTGAAAGAAAGCATTGATGTTGCAATATGTGAAAGTCATGCATTAAGAAATAAATATCGTGATGAATTATTGAGTGATGACCCTGATTTAAAAAATAAAATAACTAGACCATCTGAAAAATCCTTGATAGATGCACAGAAAGCATTCAAGGCGGGAGTGATAGCAGCAGCCGATGGAACAATTTCTCCAGTACCACTATTATCGGGATCAAAAATTCAGGTGGGAGTAGTCATTGTATCAAATCGTGGGGATGTTGTTGATTTGGTCACTAAGGTTTTTGAAACAGAACTATCTTCTAGCTATAGTTCAGCAAGAGATTATTTTAAAAATTTAAGAAGCTCACGATCAATATCAAATCTTTTATCTCGAGCGATAATGCTTTATGGGGAAAGAAAATTGTTATTTGAACATGATGCTGATTGGAGATTTGTTCATGGCGAATTAATACCTCACGAATTAAGAACGGGAGCGGGTAGACCTGATATTAATTTACCACCAACATTCGAATTAATGTATCAATACATCAACAGTAAGAATTTCATTGCTGTTACAGAAGCGTCAGATGATATAGATATTTTAAATGCTGCAATATTGTTGCAGCCAGGAGAATACATAGAGATACGAACCCTAGAAGATAGCTTAAATACATTTTTAAATGGAGATGTCGTTACAGGGCAAGCCGCAGCAAATTTAAATAATGCGGATAAAGCACGTTTTAGAGAGTTTATTTCGAATGCTGGCCCACAGGTATCTGAAATTCTAGTTAAAGCTGGCAACAAACCATTTATTATAGAATGCCATAGTGAAAAAAAGGAAGAAGCTGTATCAATGTTTTTGACGGATGCTTTGTGGGTTAAAGGACTAGAAATTGATGGTAACGAATCAACAATAAGAGGATTTCCTTTTCATATAGATTTGGCTGATCAAGTAGCACGTACGTTATTTAAAGGTTCAGACTTTAGAAATATGGTTGAAACACGATTGTTTGATACCGGTATAGAGGCTGGTTTGTTTGATATTGATCCAAGGAGGACTAGAGGGTGAGCGAAAACGATTTTACTAATTCTTGCTATAGTGATTTTGATACAGAACAGAGTGGCAATGAGCGTATTGAAGATGAAAGTAATCAGGATATAAGTGTTATATCACAGGACGGGGATCAAGGTTCGCTAAGTGCTATAAGAGCATCTTTAATGCAACTTGGTTTTGTGAATTTTGATGGTGCGGGTGCGGATAACGCCTCTTCTGAAGCAATGGTATCGGCTGAAAACAGAAAGAATTTTCGTCGGGATGTATATGTTGGTATTCATGATAATGAACAAAATCTTGATTTTTTAGGCAGAATTGTTGAAGGTCCATTTCATGCTCCGCATGAAGTTGGAATTGATTCTGCTATTACAAGAACAACGGTTCTTCATCCGGATAGAACACAATTCCGACCGTCGTATTATGTTACAGGGACTATTGAGATATTAGGGCAGTTAATTGATAATGACAGATTAGTCCCTAGTCCTACTAGACCACGACCATATTCAGAGATTTATATATTTCCCGCAAACAGACTAAAAAAGTTTCTTGATATAAATGGTGATTTTTATCTTGGTCAACTTATGGGATATGAAAAAATTAGTGTAATGGCGGATGTTAATAGTAAGAATTTTTTGCCTAGAAACGTTGGAGTATTTGGTACAGTTGGATCTGGAAAATCAAATACGACACAAGTAATTATAGAAGAAGCAATAAATGCGGGGTGGGCAGTTGTTGTAGTTGATGTTGAGGGTGAGTATGTTAAAATGAATGAGCCAACATCTGATCCTAGATTAATTCCAATATTAGAAAATAAATTTGGTATCACACCAAAAGGAATAGACGATTTTAAAGTATATGTACCACAATCGGGGCATACAGAAGCATATAATCCTTTAAGGTTTAAAGTGCCAATATCTTCGTTGGATCCGTACGTTTTGTCTGATTTAATGGAATTAACAGAAGCGCAAGCACGACTTTTAGAAGGGATTATGGAAAAAGCTCAAAATACTACAAAAGCTAATAATAGAATGGGTGTTTTGTCTCAAGGTAATACTGCAAATCAATCAAGTAGATTTAATTTGCAAACATTAATAGATGGATTAAATGGCGTAGGGAATATTGTTCCAACCAATACACCTCAAGTAACTATTGATACATTACGCTCAAAGTTAATTAGGTTAGGAATGTCTCAAATGCTTGACTGGAATGCGAATGCTACCACTCCTGAGCTCCCTGTAAATGATTTGCTGGTTCCGGGAAGATTGTCGGTTCTTGATGTCTCTGAAACAGATGACCGTAGTCGGAATATTGCAATTGCTTATACGTTACAAGCCTTGTTTGATAAAGTTATACAGACACCAGTAAATGAGTTGATGCCGAATGGAAAAATACGGCCCAAAGTTTTGGTTGTAATTGAAGAAGTGCATACCTTTGTTTCTAGAAATAATGCATCAAAAATGAGATCTGTTCTTGACAATATGCAGGTGATAAGCAGACGGGGTAGAAAACGTTGGATGTCATTGGCGTTGGTATCACAGCAGCCAGGACATGTTCCAGATGAGCTTTTTGAATTGGCGAATACTAGATTCATACATCAACTAAAATCTGCATCTAATCTTGCCCCTGTTAAGCAGACCACAGGTGGTGTACATGAAGCGTTATGGTCAAACATTTCTTCGCTTGGTCCTGGACAGTGTCTTGTTACTGGCGCGATTTTCAATAATCCGCTATTTGTAGAAATAAGGCCTGCGAAGACAAACCGTATGCATACTTCGTGATAAGAGAATCTTATGGTATGAAAATAAATACATTATGTGCCAAATTAGTAATTAATTATGGTGCCGTGCTCTCGTGGGCGCGGCATTATTTTGTGAGAAAAATGCTAGAAGTAGTTATAAACAAAAATGAAAAAAGCCTTAATAATAAAGGCTTAAAGGCGATAATATAATTGACAAATGTTATAATAAATGTTATAATATTATTGGGTGATGAATGTGGAATTTGGAGATGCTGTGAGATATGCCAGAAAACAATGTGGCTATAGCCAGGAGCAATTGGCGAGAAAATTAAATGTTAGCTTTGCTACTGTTAATCGGTGGGAAAGTGGTAAATCATCGCCTAGGCCGATAGCAGAAAAGGCTTTTTTGAAACTTTGTAAAATTAAGAAGATTGATATTTCTCAATATAAAGGAAAGGACGCATGAAAGTATGATAGCATTAACTAATGATTTAGAGATAGATTATAATATAATTGAGATGAATGTAGAATGGAATGACAGCGATGAAAATGAATTAATCATGCACACTATTCATGCGTATCCTGCTAAGTTTCCTGCGTTTATCGCATCAAAAGCGTTTAAATATGCTGAAACAGAGGGAGTCAAAATTAAAACGGTTGCAGATATTTTTTGCGGGTGTGGCACGGTAGCTTTAGAGGCGAGAAATAACAATTTTGATTTTTGGGGATGTGACATAAATCCGGTTGCTACCCTTATAGCAAAAACGAAAAGTAGTAATTTTGACATAAAAAAATGTGAAGCTTTATTTGAGGAGATTTTATTGGAGTATAAAAATGTGGAATTAACAAATAATGCTTTTGAAAATGCTAATAAAAGACTAAAGTATTGGTTTACAGAAAATAGTTACATCAGTTTGTTGAAAATATATAATGCTATTAATAATATACAAGATCAGTTATATCAGGATGCATTTAAATGTATTTTCTCTTCGATTTTAAAGATATCTTCAAAATGGCTTACAAAATCGATCAAGCCGCAGATTGATCCAAATAAAAAAGAAATTGATGTAATGAAACATTTTAAATTGCAGTATAAAAAATTTATAAAAGCAGTAAATGAGATATCTAACCATACTACGAAGACAATGATAAATTGCCACAATTTTTTAACTGAGAATAATCTTCCAAAGGTGGATATGGTGATAACTAGCCCCCCCTACGTTACTTCTTATGAATATGCTGATCTTCATCAATTGTCATCACTATGGCTTGGTTATACGGATGATTATCGAAGCTTAAGGAAAGGATCAATTGGTAGTATTTATAATAGTGATGATTTTATCCTGGATTTTGAGAGCCTGAATCAAACGGGAATTCATATTGTTCGGGAACTGATGAAAGATGGAAAGCCTACAGCAAAGATTAAATCAATTGCAAGATATTATGCTGACATGCAAAAAGCTGTCGAAAAATGCAAACTAATGTTGAATAACAACGGGATGGTTTTTTTTGTGGTTGGTGATACTGAATATAAAGGAGTAAAGATTAAAAATTCACAACACCTTTATGAAGCTATGCTGAGAAATGGATTTCAAGATATTAAGATTGGAAAAAGAACTATATCAAGAGGAATATGTACCCCATACAGAGATGAGTCGGGAAAATTCACAAAAAATAAAAATTTAAAAAAGGTGTATCATGAAGAGTTTATTATAAGTGGGAGGGTATACGAATGAATGTTGAAACAATTGGAAGAAAAATTGATGAAATTAATGTTACAATTAGTAGCAGAATTATTGAATTGTTTTCAGCAGGTTTATACTCGAGCCCAAATAAAGCTTTTGAAGAACTGATATGCAATTCTTATGATGCGTTTGCATCAAAAGTAGCGGTCTACATTCCAGATGATTTAACAACACCAAATGCGATAATATGGGTTTGTGATAATGGAGAAGGATTAAATAAAGATGAACTTAAAAAGTTGTGGAAAATAGGAGAATCATTTAAAAGATCCGATATAGATAGAGACAAGAAAAGATTACAAATCGGACAATTTGGAATTGGGAAATTATCCACTTATATTTTGGCTCGAAAACTAACTTACATTTCAAAAAAAGAAGATGAATTAGTAGACGAAAAAGGTAATAAAACTAAGAGTACAAGGTATATAT
>JAEZIU010000234.1 GCA_023436485.1 Bacillota bacterium
TTCTATTTTATATTCTTTTGTTATAAGAAAATAATATTCGTTTTAGAGATAATTCGTTTAATTTTATATGAGGTGATTATATGTCATGGAAAATTGAAACCAAATGCCTTCAGGAAGGCTACAAACCAGAAAACGGTCAACCACGTGTACTTCCTATTTACCAGAGTACCACCTACAAATATGACTCAACCGAGCATGTTGCCAAGCTTTTTGACTTATCAGTTCCCGGGCACATGTATTCCCGAATCAGCAATCCTACAGTTGAATGTGTTGAAAACAAGATTGCAGCACTGGAAGGCGGTGTCGGAGCTCTTTGTACATCTTCAGGACAAGCTGCTTCTCTTATATCAATTCTGAACATATGCGAAGCGGGAGATCATTTTGTATGCTCCGGAACAATTTATGGAGGCACAATAAATCTTTTCGGTGCCAGCTTGAAAAAACACGGTATAAGTGTAACTTTCATCGATCAGGACAGCTCTGAAGAAGAGATTCAAAAAGCTTTTAAACCCAACACAAAAGCTTTATTCGGTGAATCTATTGCAAATCCCAAAATCAGTGTACTTGATATAGGGAAGTTTGCAAAAATAGCCCATAAAAACAATGTTCCCCTCATTATTGACAATACCTTTGCGACACCTATTCTGCTAAGACCTATAGAATATGGTGCAGATATCGTAATTCACTCCACTACAAAGTATATGGATGGACATGCTGTTTGCATTGGCGGAGTTATAGTTGACTCTGGTAACTTCAACTGGGAAAACGGCAAGTTTCCAGGTTTAACTGAACCTGATGATACTTACCATGGTATGGTTTATACAAGAGACTGCGGTAAAGCTGCATACATAACCAAAGCGAGAGTACAGCTTATCAGGGATTATGGCTGCTACATGTCTGCAAACAATGCATTTTTACTGAATCTTGGACTTGAAACCCTTCACTTGAGAATGGAACGTCACTGTCAAAACGCTGAAAAAGTTGCTGAATATCTTTCGGCAAGTGATAAAGTAGTATCTGTAAGCTATCCTGCTCTGACAAGTGATCCTTATCACTCTCTTGCGGAAAAATATCTTCCAAAGGGCTGCAGCGGAGTTGTATCCTTTAGAATTAAAGGCGGCAGAGAAGGTGCAGTAAAGTTTATGGATAAGTTAAAGCTTGCCGCTATAGTAGTTCACGTGGCAGATTGCAGAACAGCAGTTCTGCACCCTGCAAGTTCAACACACAGGCAATTGAGTGATGAACAGCTTGTGCAAGCCGGAATTGATCCGGGCCTTATACGTTTTTCCGTAGGTATTGAAAATGTCGAAGATATTATAGCTGACATACAACAAGCCTTGGAAGATTAATAATTATATATATTTTATTATGGAAAATACTGGTAAGTGTCAGTATTTTCCATATGTTTTGTACCAGCCAATATTTTAATGAGGTGTTAATATGCAATTTACTTTTGACGAATTAGATAAACAAATCCTTGAAATAATACAGGCAGATCCGGTAATTTCAAATAAGGACCTTGCCGAAAAGGTGGGCCTCTCTCCTTCTGCATGTCTCAGCCGTACCAAGAGACTAAAGGAAATAGGTGTTATAAAAAAGTTTGCAGCAGTTATGGACGAAAAAAAATTGGGATATGAAGTAATAGCATTTACCTTTGTAACACTTTCACCTCATAACAGGGATATAACTAATGCTTTCCTGTCTAAAATAAATGAAACGCCTCAGATACTTGAGTGCTATAACATTACAGGCAGCTGGGATTACCTTATTAAAATTGCTGCCCACAACCTTGTCGATTGCCGGGACTTTCTTATAGATACTCTTCTTTCATTTCCGGGCGTAAACAAGATTGAAACCAGCATGGTTCTAAGCACTGATAAGCAGAGTTTCTGTCTGCCGGTAGATTCGGTTGATCAAAAATAGCTAGGCTGTTGACCTTTAAAATGTTATACTAAATATAATTTGGAAAATAAGTTGCGAATATTGCAGCTTTATTTTTTGCAAAACTACGTTTATTTAAAATATGCATGTCAGGAGCTTTAAAATGCCATTTGATGGAATAGTAACAAAATGTATAGTCAATGAACTAAATGACTTACTGTCAGGAGGTAGAATCGACAAGGTATTCCAACCTGAGAACGATGAAATTGTCTTGCTGGTACGTGCAAAAGGTCAGAATTACAGGCTTGTTGTAAGTGCAAATGCCAGTAATCCAAGACTTCATTTGACAACCTTACAAAAGGAAAATCCTGCTACCCCCCCTGTTTTTTGTATGCTTATGAGAAAACATGTTGCAGGCGGTAGGCTTTTGGATATAAGCTTTCATGATTACGAACGTGTCATTACATTAAATATAGAGTCTGTCAACGAACTTGGAGACTTAACAGTCAAAAAGCTTGTTGTAGAAATCATGGGCAAGTATAGTAATATTATTTTACTTAATAGCGAAAACAAAATAATAGATTCAGTTAAGCATGTTGACAGCGATATAAGTAGTGTCAGGGAGGTCATGCCTGCCAGAATTTATATCCTGCCTCCCGCTCAGAATAAAGAGCTTCCTGAGAATATGGAAGTTGATAAAATTTTCAATGAAGAAAACATGGAGGGGGCTAAACACCCGGAAGGTTTAATTTTAAATACTATAAAGGGTTTTAGTCCTTATACCTGTCGCGACATATGTGCTGCTGCAGGTGTTCCACCAAAAACTCCTTTAAATGAGTTGAATGACTCCGATAAAGAAAAAATAAAAGTTGCCCTTGCAAGCTATATTGAAAAAATAAAAAGCAATAATTTCTCGCCCTGTATTGTTTATGAAGATAAAAGTTTGTTGAGACCTATTGACTTTTATTGTTTTGAGCCTTTAAAGGAGGTTTTCTACAAAAGCTATGACCTTTTATCCACAGCCCTTGACCAATATTACATGCTGCGTGATACCAATGAGCGTCTTGGCCAGAAAATGGGTGATGTTTTAAAGGTTGTTAAAAACGGTGTAGAACGATGCCAGAAAAAGTCCTCAATGTTTAATGAAAAACTCAGGGAAGTATCTAATAGAGATAAACTTCAACTGTACGGAGAGTTGATTACTGCAAATATTTACTGCATCCCTGAAGGTGCAAAATCTGTAAGAGTACTTAATTATTACAGCGAAAATGAAGAATATGTTGATATTCCTCTAAATGAGTATAAGTCTGCTCAGGATAACGCTCAGAAATATTTCAAGCAGTATTCAAAGGCAAAAAGTACTCATTTTAATGTAACTAAACAGCTTGAGGAAACTTTGTCAGAGCTTGAGTATCTTCAAAGCGTTTTAGCTATGCTTGAAAATTGCAGTTCAAGACAGGAAATCGATGAAATAAGACAGGAGTTAATCGACCAGGGATACATCAGAAGGTCATTGAAGAATGCCAAAAAAAAGCAGGATAAGCCCTCTTCCCCTTTGGAATTTGTTTCAAGTGACGGATTTCAGATTTTAGTGGGTAAAAACAATAAACAAAACGACTTACTTACGCTTAAGACAGCAGCTTCCAATGATTTATGGCTTCATACAAAAAATATACCCGGTTCACACGTTATTATCAGGGCTGAACGTAACACTGTCCCGGATTCTACTCTGCTTGAAGCAGCAACCCTTGCAGCATATCACAGCAGTGCAAAAATGTCTTACAATGTACCTGTAGACTATACCACTGTTAGAAATGTGAAAAAACCTTCCGGTGCAAAACCGGGAATGGTTATTTACGAAAATTTTAAAACTATTAATGTTACACCTGAAGAAGAAATGGTATTAAAAATAATTAATAATAAAAATATTCTTAGTAAATAGGATTGGGGGACCTAAAAATGATATCAAAAAAAATATGCCATAATCTGGCTAATTCATCAATGATAAGAGCAATGTTTGAAGAAGGGGAAAAACTCAGAAAAATATATGGAGCTGACAAAGTTTATGACTTTTCGCTGGGCAATCCTGATCCGGAGCCTCCTGCTGAGGTTAAATCTGCCCTCAGGGAACTTGCAGGCTCCGGCGAGCTTAAAATGCATTCCTATATGAACAATGCAGGATATCCTGAGGTAAGGGAAACTATTGCTCAGAAAATAAACAGCGAAACAGGACTGAATTTAAACTTTAACAATGTTGTTATGACTGTCGGTGCAGGAGGTGCTTTAAATGTCGTTCTTAAAACACTTCTTAACCCGGGTGAAGAGGTAATAGTCTTTGCACCCTTTTTTGTGGAGTATACCTCTTACATCGATAACCACGGAGGAAAAACGGTAATTATCAACACTGATTTCAAAACATTTCTTCCTGACCCGGAGCTTCTGAGAGCAAAAATAACTCCAAATACCAAAGCAATTATTATAAATACACCTAACAACCCTACAGGTGTTGTTTACGGTAGAGATACTTTGAACAGTATTGCAAAAGTTTTAGAGGACAAGAGCAAGGAGTACGGAAATACTATTTATCTCATATCTGACGAACCATATAGGAAACTGGCTTACGATGTGGAGATTCCAAATATACTAACTATATACAAAAATGCAATAATGATTGACTGTTTCAGCAAATCATTATCTCTTCCCGGCGAACGCATGGGATATATTGCTACAAATCCTGATGCTGACGACGTAACTACACTTATGAACGGGCTTATTTACTGCAACAGAGTACTAGGCTTTGTTAACGCCCCTGCCCTGTTCCAGAAGGTTATTGCAAAATCTATCAACTCATCAGTTGACATAAGTATTTACAAGGAAAGAAGAGATTTATTGTATAACAGTCTCACTGAATTCGGTTACGAATGTGTTAAGCCTGACGGAGCCTTTTATCTGTTCCCAAAAGCTCTAATACCTGACGATATTGAGTTTAAAAACCGTGCTGTAAAATACAATCTCCTTATTGTACCGGGTTCAGGGTTTGGGGCTCCTGGATATTTCAGACTTGCATACTGCGTAAGTCTTGAAACAATTAAAAACTCGTTGCCGGCGTTTGAGGCACTTGCAAAAGAATTTAAATAATTTTGAACTGACCATTAAAATAATACCCGAAAAATTTGCCCTTCATAGATTTTTCGGGTATTTTCTATTTTTAATTTAATTGTCAGCCTTTTTCAGGATAATCCAATCCCCATGTTATCCCATACTTGTCCCTTACTACAGCATGGTACGAACCCCAAAAGGTTTTCTGAAGCTCATATTCTGCTTTCCCTTCCTTAACCAGGTCTGCATAAACTTTCTCTATTTCTTGCTTTGAATCCATTCCCAATATCATTTGTATATAAGAGCCTTGTGACTTATCACCGAAAATGTCTGTAAAGTACATAACATAATTTTCCCCAATATGGAGTTCTGAATGCATTACCTTTCCTTCATGTCCTTTGAACATTTCTTGTTTATCAGCAACTTTAACATTTTTAAGTTCCCCGCTAAACACATTTTTATAGAACTCTATAGCCTCTCTGCAATTATCTACCGATATATTTGGTATTATACTTTTCATATATAATCTCCTTTAATATTCTATGCTTTGTCTACCGAAAGACCATCTCCGTATGCCACCTGACTGAATATGTTTTCTGCCTCTACCAATGGTATTCCCTCGATATTAATTTTCTCAATATCACTTTCGCCAATTTTTTTATTGCTGCATTCGAATAGATATCGTATTGCCTGAGGCTTAAAACCCATAAGCCGTGCTGCCACAGTATCTGTTGCTACCGGATCACACCCTGCAACCACCAGTCCTGTATGTCTGGCAATACCTTTCGTAGGCCCTGTTCCAATCATAGCCGGACTTGCACTTACTATTGACAAATCGATAGGTATTTGCTCGGTCATAGCTGATATGAAGCCATGAAGTTCCTTATGGATTCCACAGTTTTTCTTTGGATGTCCATGCTCGTCTGCCGGAGGCCACCCAAGTGCTATATTTTTAATTGCAGCTGATATTGTTGCCTCTTCATGCTGTTTTAGTTGTGTAAAAGATATCAGTATGGTAACCTCTTCCAGAAGTTTATTTATATCGGTGGATGTAACAACTGAATGGTTGAGGTTTATCCGTATAAATGGTCCATGATTAAGGTCAATAAATTCTACCCCCTCATCTCTTATTACTTCTCCGAACCCGACATTGTTCATTACATCAACTGTCTCTCCATCTGCCGTACCGGTTGCAACTACAATTCTTTTGGGTTGTCTCTGCTTTATCATGGATATAATCTGTCTTAAACTTTCCGGCCCCACAACTACCCCTGAATCAGGACTTTTTTTATTATTTACCCAGTTAGGAGTAATAACAACAACGTCCTCTTTACCGATTGCGGGTAGAACTTGAAGTAGTTCAATAGCTTCTTTTATAGCAATTGACTCATTAGCATTCCGTGTAATAGCTACTGATGAGTTTTTCCATCGTCTGTCTTTTCTCATATTACCTCCACATCCTTATTTATTCTTCATATACAATATGGCCATTGGGATTATTGTACCAAGTACGGAAACTACGATTGTACTAAAGCCTCCCAGCCTGTTTTTCCGTTTTATCTGGCTAATTCCAAAGGAAAATGTATAATATCCGCTTAAAAGCATTAAAAACATTAGTATATATATCATATCTCTTACTCCTACTTTTCAGTTTTGTCCCGGTATCTTACCGGCATACTTTCAGCCATAAGCCCGGTTCTTCTTACATTGGTATAGACACTTACATTTATCTTTGCATCTATAAAATGTGATAACCAGTTATATTTTTCAAAATCGTTTATTGTCAAGAATCTACTTGCAGCATAATAACCAAAACCGAAAATATCGGTTCCCATTTGCTTCTGAACTTTTTCTACGGTTTTTTTTAGTCCGTCTTCTATAGAACCCTTTAATAATTCATTTAATTCGTTTATTTTATCTATGCTTTCATAGTGCATCCCGCTTTGTATACCAACTATGTCAGCTTCAATATTTAGGTTTATGTCAATTACGGGTGTGCTTTTGTCAAACCTCACCTTGATGCTGGGCTTTCTTCCCGGACGCAAATCAAAGGGAATAGCCATCCCGGGATGCTTTTTATCCTCAACAGTCAAAATTCCATGCTTGAACTGGTCTACTACCATCATAAAATAACGGGTTTCATCTGCATTCAGGGTACCGGTGAGCTTGTCACCATTAAACACGGCTGTTCCAATCATCTCTTGTTTTAAATTACCTTTTTTAGGAACGTCACCGGGATAATATTGCTCATTGCTTTTAAGAGGAGGCTCTTGCCCCTTATTTTCTTTTTCCAGATTCTTAAAATTGTTTATACCCATATAAACTGAATATGCTTGGGAATAAGGCGAAATAGTACTTTTGTAGAAATTTGTAAACGGGGTCATAGGGAACAATCCCGAATTTCTTGACTGTGAAAATGAAAGTTCTATTGATTTAGAAATATTTTCACCTATTAGTGTTTTATTCTCCATGATATAGTCTTCAGCTTTTCCCCTACAAACACCTATCGTTGCTATACGTCTGGTTTCTCTGAATCTCGCAAAATCGGACAAATATAAGTTTATTCCTTCATATGCTACTTGCTCTGAGAAAATAATAGCTTTACAATGGACAAGAGATATATGCCTTGATGTTGAAGTATTAAGTAAATTTATACCTTCCAGCACTGTTGAACATTCTATTGTTGTAACAATTGTTCCATCAACCTGACCGGATTCTTTTTCTTCACTTCCCCCGCCTCCTCCGGCACCCGAAGAACTACCATTTCCGCCTCCTTTATATGTGGGAAACTGAACAGTCACCCTTATTTTATTTTCTACTCCCTTGTCAATCCCAATCATTATTGCATACGCCTGATCATCAATATTTTTACTGTCTGTCGTACAACCTGTTAAAATATATACAAATGTAATTAATAAAACAATTACTTTTCTGACTTTAAGCATTGCCTATCCCCCTTTTTGCCGAAGATTACGGAGATAAATAAAACCAGTATCGGTATTCCATAAATTAATATCATGCTATATTCACGCATAACCACAATATTTGTTTTTGCAAGTTCTATGATTCCCTCAGGTAACAGGGTCACCATATATGTTAAGAACGCAAATTGTAAAATCAAAGGTCTGTGATTATTAATCTTAAATGCTTTGCAAAAAATACTAACAGCAATATAAAATGCGAGTCCAACAGTTATCAAGGATGCAATAATCCAAATGAAAAGAAATATTGATTCAATTCTTTGGAAAAACCTGCTAAAATATATTACTCTAGCCAACTGGAAAAGATCTGATACATTTTCGCTTGCCATTGTGTAATCAAACGCCATAATGTTGCATAAACATGTAAGTGCGAAAGCGACACCGGAGATAATAATGCTATATATTCCTACTTTCTTAAATGTCTTTACACCGTTAATTGAGTTTATTATAAATGCTAAAATGATTACTTCATCATATGCCGAACTTCTGTAAACCCCTGATTTAATTGTTTCTGCAATACCATAGCCACCGATTGGAAATATAGCTCTTACATTATAATAAGGGAATGCAAGAAAGAGAATTATAGCTATTCCTATAAATATGGGATAAAAACTAACTGATGCCAACCTGGCTATACCTTCCAACCCCACATACGCCAAAACTACAACAACAGCCATGAAAGCAAAAATTATTAAGCTGGGTGGTGTATATGGGAGATTATACGCCTTTATCATTTCCAGGAACTCTCTGAGGCTTGAACCTGCATAGTATACATAATAAGCTGAAAATATAAGCGTTAATATTTTTCCAAAAAATCTACCCGTAACAAGTTCGAATATGTCAACCAGGTTTTTGCCCGGGAATCTTTTCATAACCAAGGAGATCATAAGGAAGAATATGATGCTTGTAATACAGGATACAAGGGTCATATACCAGGCTGCCGTGCCTGTGGTTTTTATCATAACACGTATACTTGTATAAAAGGTTTTTGATGCTATTACAAGAGTAATCAGGTAAATTGCTTCTGCTGTACCGAATTTTCCTTCTTTAATCATCATCTTCCTCCCTCTCATAGCTGTATTTTGGCTCTTCCTTCGTCCACTGTCTGGATATCTTGGGTTGTCTTTTCTGTTTTAAAGCGTTTACATAATCCGGTCTGTAAATTTGCTGCCATACCGGTTTTCTAAAGAACAAATCACTACTTTCTTTTGTCTTAGGAGCAATAGGAGCAAAAAAAGGAACTCCAAATGATTTGATATTGGTAATCAGTATAGCGAACAAAGCAATTCCAATGCTTATTCCATAAAATCCGAGTAACGCTCCCAAAATAATAAAGCAGAAACGGGATACCCTAGCTGCTAATGCCAGGCTGTAATTTGGTATTGCAAAGTTGCCAAGTCCCGTTACGGAAACAACAATTATCAAAACAGGACTTACAATATTGGCCTGAACGGCCGCTTGACCCAGAATCAACGCACCAATTATACCAAGTGTGTTACCGATTATACCCGGGATTCTTATTCCAGCTTCCCTTATGAGTTCGAAGGCTAATTCCATTAGTACTACTTCAACTATTGTTGGAAATGGCACATTCTCTTTTGCCTTTGCTATAGCAATAAGAAGCTCCGTAGGTATCATTTCCTGATGGAAATTGGTAATGGCAACATAAAGACCCGGCAGTAATGTAGCAATAACCGCGGCTATAAACCTAATTAGCCTTATTAAAGTGCCATATGGCCATCTCATATATGAATCCTCAGGACTGTGCATAAGCGATGGAAGTGTTACCGGCACAATTTTTGCAAAGGGTGCTCCTTCGGTAAGTATTGCCACCTTTCCTTCCAGTAAGTGTGATGCGGTTCTATCAGGTCTTTCAGTACTTAATACTGTTGGGACAATCGAATATGGATTATCCTCTATAAACTGTTCCAGAACGCCGTCACCAAGCACCATATCGCTTTTAATGTTCTTTATTCTTCGCTTTACCTCTTCTACTATTGCAGGATTAGTTATTCCTTTTATTGAAACAATTGCGCACAACTGTTTGTTCACATTTCCAACCTTTATAAATTCAGTTGTAAGGTTGTTATTTTTTATTAACTTTCTGATAAGTGTTACATTTGTTCTCAGATTTTCATTAAATGCTTCCTGAGGCCCCAGAACTACACCTTCTATAAGAGGTTTTTCTACTCCCCTTTTGTCATAGCCTTTTGTTTCATTTGTTATATAAAAGTCGCACCCGTCCACATACAAAAGTGTATTGCCCGAGAGAATTTCGTACATAAATTCATCAGGATTGTCTACCTTTTTCGCCTGATTAGTCTGCAATATGTTAGTCAATATAAAATCCAGCTTGCATTTATCATCGGAATCTTCATCCAATTTGTCGTCATTGACCATTAACGCCCTTAAAATAAAGTTGTTTATGGTTATCCTGTCAACCATTCCGTCTATATATGCAATAAACGCTTTGTACTTTTTTGCAACGGTCAACTCCCTTATAACAATATCCTTATTAACAGGGGAATTAAATTTGTGATTTATATATTTTATATTTTCTTCAATGTTTATAGATATTTTCTCATCGTCAGCCTTTTCATATTCAGGCTTATTTTCTTTACCTGATTCTGAAACAGGAACAGGCCTCTTTATCCTTCTGTTTTTTTGACTTTCTCGTTTTACGGTAGTGGTTTTTTCTTGCTCGGTTTTAGTATCTTCATTATCTATCTCAGGAATATAAAATTGTTTTACAGGTTTTTTTTCATTATATGTTATATAAGAAAACAGAGTCTTTATAAAACCGTTCTTTTTACTCATATTGTTCACCTTAATCTCTTTTTAGTTGTAGTTAGTATAAGAATATTTTAAAAAAGGTATCCGAAGTAATTTTTGCAAATATACTCAAAATATGAGAAAGTTTTTATATAATTGGAATAATATATATTGATATAAATAATACTTAAAGGACGGTTTTTTATGGATTATGTATTTAGTGAAAACGAGAAGGTTTTCTATGTAGATATAAAAGATGGGCTTATTTTTGAAGGAAAATTTATAGAAAGTAACGGCAACGGAATTTGGATAAGGTTAAAGGGAGATTCCCTTAATACCTATGTCTATTCTGATTTAGTGGAAGAAAGGGTCTTTAAAGATTACGACTCTGCTGCTGAGGGCTTAGAAGCGATTAAAATCAATATGAAAACAAGACTATCAAAAGGTGACACGTTTATAAAAGATTTGATTACAAGGCTAAAGAAAAGCGAGGGTAATCTGTATGCCACTATTATTGGAGAGATATTGTTTGAAAAAGCAAATACCTAGTTTAAGTCAAAAGAACTGATTGTCGCATTTTTATCTATTCAACAACCAGTTCTTTTTATATTTACTTTATTATTATATCGTCGTATACAGCTGTATTTGTAAAGCCATTTCCGGTATCCAGTGCAATTCTGTCAAACTGAGCAACCGAACCTGTAAATGGGCAACCCGATTTAATAAGAATATCATTAATGTATGCATCAAATTTCTGAGTAGAGGTATCAGCAACAATTTTTAAATTATACCATGTGTTTGCAGAAATCGTTTGTATTACATTTCTTGTAGAAGTTCCCGTAAGCCAACCAAGCCCTTCTTCAAAATTAATTATGTCTATTCCTATGTTGGTTCCGTTGTAAAATCTGATTCTATCCCATCTTCCGGTATTGGCATATTTAAAGCTCACATTAAATGTAACTATACCTTTTTTTGCGGGGAAATCCTTGTAGGCATAGCAATAGTTAGACGTGGTGCTATCCGACATTTGAAAAGCCTTATCTCCGTCTACCGAAAGCACTTGTAAATCAGTTGATGTAGGCTTGCTTACATTCCATTGATATGGGTCAGCGTTTGTCAGCACTCCTTCAAAAGTATATTTATGGTAATTATTTGCAATAGCACCAAATTCCGCTGCAACCTTTAACGTATCGGTGTAGTTAAGAGATACTGATGTTCCGTTAAATAGTAAAGGCATCATCAGATATGATGAATCACTGACTTTTCCTCCCCACGCACCGGCCCATCTATCTGTGAGGTAAACAAAATTCTGTCCTACCGGAAAAACACATGCACCCTGAGAATCATAGCAGGTTGCATTTCCTATATTTGTTAAACCTGTCCACCCCGAGGAAATTGATGTGGAAGTAGCATATTTCTGTTGGTTCGGGCTCCATCCCGTACAACCGGATGTTATTAAATAATATGTATTGTCGCGTTTAAACATACACGGAGCTTCTCTTTTTTGTCCCGGCCAAAGAGTTACTACTTGAGAAGCAATTGCCTTGTAATCCGGAGTCAGCCTGTATACTATTAAATCAGCATTTTCGTTTGCAGCAGAAATAAAATATCCTGTCCCATCTGTGTCCACAAAGGTTGTGCAATCTCTTGACATATTATTATTGGGTCTGAAACTTCCGAGATAAGTAAACGGTCCCGTCGGGCTCGTACTGTATGCTACCGCTGCCCTTGCCCATGAATAGTCCCTGCCGTTTTCGTAATGCATCCACATTACATATTGATTAGTTGAAGCATTGTACATTACTTTCGGTCTTTCAATATTACATGAGTTAAGCTCTGTCGCAGAAGTACTGGATAAGGCATTGCCCCTGTCTACCCAGTTCACAAGATCGGTAGATGAGTAAACCCGCACTGATACAAACAGGTTATTTGTATCACGGTTTTCTCCATACCAATAATATGTATCCCCAACCTTTATGATACTCCCGCCATGTGCCTGTACTCCTCCGAAATTTGTTCCGTTATTGATTATGCCAATATCAGCAAAGGCTACTGAGGTGCCTAATATAAGCACAGTAAGCATAGCCACAATAAAAACAGTTATTTTTCTTATCATAATTCCCCTCCTAAAAATACAAGTCTATATACTAATAATATACATATGTTTGCTATTATTGTAAATAATTTGAATTTCACCAAAGGGGAAATACAGTGTCCGACCCTCTTAGAAAAGTTAGCCTGTTAGCTACTAATATTCCTTGATAACAGGCTCAACTTGTTTTCCAATTCATTAAGTCTTTTATCAAAATTATTACTATCTGTTGCACCAACAACAGTACCACATACCAAACACTGAACAAATGACAAATTAATCTTGGCTCCTGCTATAGACTTTTCAACTACTTCAAAATTATGACTATTGCATTTAGGACATGTGCTCCAAGCCATACAGCACCCCCTGTTTGTTTTCTATAAAAATTAATAATAATTAAGCTCCGTTATTCACGGAGCTATTAAAAGGATGTACCTTATGGATAAGGTACGTTACTATTTTACATCTATTGTATTAATTTACTATTTGGAAACCGTTAATTTTCTGTTAATTTGATTCCAAATTAAAGTTTGAGGATTCTTTATTTCTATTGGTTCTGAAGATTGCACCGAAGAGAAATCTGACAAAAGGCTGTATGAAAAACAACTGTGTCAATAATGCAAACGGAAAATTAAATACTATTTTCTGCATCCACTGAGCAATAAACTCTGTGCTTATACCGTTATATAAGATTGTCGCTATAAAACTCATCATTGGGCACATAAGCACAACCGTTGAACATATTATACCAGTTGTTATAATATATGGTTTTTCATCTCTCGGATTTATAATCCGAAAAGCCATTTTTTCTGCAAGCGGACCGACAATCAGTATTTCAAGCAAAAAAGCAAACAAAAACTCAATTCCAACTACCTTTCGAGATGCTATAAATACCTGATTTGACATTCCTCCCATCTCAATAGCAAGATTATAGAACACAAATAAATGAACCGTAATTACCACGGTTAAAAATGCAAAAACTACTTTCTGAAACTTTGTTGTTGGCATAAAAACTCACTTTCTAATTATTTTGAATTTTAGACAATAAAAAAACACATTGTAAACACTTTGTACCGTAATCAGATTTACGTGCAAAGCACCACATGTGTCGTTTTCAAAAAATATATATTCAGTTGTTTAGTTATTATGCAATATTTCTTATAAAATGTCAAGGTTAAGACTAGTCAAAAACTAGGCTTCATTTTGATTTTTATAAAACCAAAGGTAATACTTTCTTGAAAGATACAGTGTTAAATAAAATGTAATCCAGGACCAGTACCAAGTCCAGTGGATATATTCAATCAGGTCGGTGTATGTCTCACATAACACCTCAAAAATTGTCATTCCCGTGCAGTAATAAAAAAAGTATAAAAACTGCTTTTTCTTACTGCTGCCTTTAGGGTAATGTAAATTAAAAATAACACAGATTGATGGATATATAAAATATTCAAAGGAAAAGCTTGTTCTGTTTGCATAGGAAAATAATCTTACAGGATACTTTATAAGTCTCAATTCAACCGTTATTAATCCAAAAAGCCATGTCATAAGCTGTTTAAAGAAGAATAAAACCTGGGCATGCCTTATTTTGTCTTTGGGAACAAAGACTATTAGCATTATAATCATTAATATCCAAGTAGCAATTAATATCACTATTTCCTTCAACATAAATTCTCACTTATATTCAACAATAATTGATTCCATATTCATTAATTTATGTTTACCTTCTTTAGCGATTTTATTTGAATTATATAAAAAAAACAATATGCAAAACTTTGCATATTGCTCTTTTTTTCAGTTCTTTTATTCTTCTTTTCCTTCAGGTAATTCTTTTTTATAAAACCCTTCACCATTGTCAGTATCTTCTTCATCCTCATCATATTCACCCACTGACGGTTGTAAAGGATCTACAACATATTTCGTTATTACGGGATTAACAAAGAAATTATTCATCAGTCCAATAATGCTAGGGATTATAAGTAAGTATAAAATTAATCCAATGATAGGGTTATAGAAAGTTGCATATGCTATCAATACGTTTAAAACTAAAAACAGTATGTTTGGCAGCAGCTTTAAAATTGAAAATATAAATGCATTCTTATAAAGATTTTTAATACTTAATTTTACTGTTACCAGCATCGGATATAAATATAAATGCATTATGCAATAAATAACTATAGACAGAAATACTAATGCTGAAGCCACTATTGACAATAGTCCTTCGTTACTAATGTAGAAATTTAATGCTATACCTAGAACATACATTACTACCAAATCTATTCCGGTGATAATCATGCCCTGCTTAAAATTCTTAATAAAATTGTCCTTGAAATCCCACCATATAAATGCATGTTCTTCTCTTGAATAATTCCTCATGATATAAGTGAAACCCGCTTGTACAGGTCCGATTGTTATTACAGATAAGAACATCATTATGGCAGCAACGAACACCCTGATATAAAGATCGCTAAATCCTCCATTATCTATATTAATTTTCTGCATATAAACTGAGGAAACAGCAAATGCCAACAGCAAAGCAGGTATATTGCATATGACATACAATAGATTAATCTTTATCAGATGCCAAAATTTCCTTTTTAATACCTCAAAAAATATAAAAAATCGCGGTTTTGGAGGTTCGTCTTTTTCAACCCCGGGCCCCGGCTTATTGTAATTTCCACTAAATAGACCCACGTATAATTCTCCTTTTTATTTGTGTCATTAAGTAGTATTGTACCAGTCGTAGTAATTCACTTCAACACATTTTGTTAAAAATAAATAATTTATTTACATTATGTTATGGTAATAATATTTAAATTTTTTTAGAATATTGTATTGACAACCTTAATAGTAGCTAGTATAATCATACTTGCTGATGCGGAATGCAGCAGCGAAAACTCAGAAATTTAATAGATGCGGTCGTGGCGGAACTGGCAGACGCGTACGTTTGAGGGGCGTATGGGAGACCGTGTGGGTTCAAGTCCCACCGTCCGCA
>JAEZIU010000023.1 GCA_023436485.1 Bacillota bacterium
GGAGACACAACGAATGAATTTCAGGAGTTAAGGGATTTTATAGTTACATCATCAATTAAGCAAATCAATGATAATTTGGCTATCATAGAAAGTATCGAAGAAAATATGAAAAACCTTATTCCCCAATTTGGTTACAAGCTTGAAAGCATGAAAGGAATAAATACTGTCACAGCAGCCGGAATCATAGCTGAAATAGGTGATATATCAAGGTTTCCCAATGCTGATGCTCTTGCTGCGTATGCGGGAATTTCGCCAATGCGATATTCTACAGGCCAGACAAACAAGAATTTCAGTAACAAACTTGGTAACAGGAATTTGTATCAAATATTCTTCCAAATTGCTGTTTCATTGTTGAGTGACCCAAAGGGAAAGCCTACAAATGCTTACTTTTATGAATATTATAAAAAGAAACTGACTGAAAGTAAAACAAAAAAGCAGGCGATCAAATGTATCATGAGAAAACTGGTAAATATCATTTATAAAATGATGCGGGATAAATCAGAATATAGGGAACCAGTCATGCCAACGGATAATAGCATCCAATAAAATGGGTGCTATTCAATTCATCATAATATATAATAGAAGAAACACATATATGGAACCAGCAGAAAATATCAAAGGCCACCATATTCGTTTAATCATATTTTACCGAAATAAAAATTAAGGTAATTAAGCAATTAATATAGCTGAAAGCATGTGAAGGGGTATATATGAATTTAGTAATTAAGAATAAATTTAAAATACTTTTTCTTTTAATTATTGTTGTTATTATCTGTTTAGCTGCTTATTTTATGAATAATAAGTATGGATTAGGTTTTGTAGCTATAAAAGATAACAATAAAAGTACAGCTACAGCACTAGAAATGGCTTTACAGGCATATATTTTTGAAACGAAAGATATAAAATTAAAGTTTGGTAGCAGTAGTTCTAAAGATAATATTGAAGAGTTATTTAAAGCCTTACAGAGAAAGTATATATTAAATGGTGAAGATTATGGTCCATATTTAAATGATTCATTCAATTATTCCGTATATAAAAAAACAGGATATAGCGTGAGAATAAATCAAGTTAAAGAATTAGTCAAAGTTCAGATATCAGAGAAAGACGAAATTATTTTCGAATAATTTTATTAATATATTTACCTATAGGAAGAGATATGGAAAGCTATTAAGGAATATCAGATAGCCTGTAAGAAGCATCGTGTATCTGCTCAGAATTTCCATATTTCCTTATCTGAAATTACAGTTTCGAACAATACCTCAGGAAAATTCGCCAGAAGAACTGCTTTTATGAAGTCTTTGAGAATGATATAATTAATGCTAGTTGGTTGAAATTATGTGAAAAGGAAGTGTAAAAATGGATATTAAAGAGCATATAAAACCGTTTGTGATTGTAGATCACGAAAATTCTACATCTCTTATTTTGAATGTAGGCAAATATAAGTCGGAAATATTCTTAGAACGCGGGGACGAAGGCTTTGAAGGTAATGGTTATGATTGGAGTTCGCTGGCACAAGTATTTTTAGATGAAAAAATGCCCGAACTTCAAGACCTTATTAATTTTGACCCAGAAGCAGGAATGTTCTGTGCTTATTCTGAAAGTGCTGAGGCAATAGAAAATTTTGCTACTCAATTCAAGGCAATGTGTGAAGATGAAGATTTAATGAGAGACTTATTTTCACGTGCAGAGCTGGATTAAAGATTAAATAAAGTATATAGTGATCTACCCTTTCACAAACAACCAAGCCGGGAGCAATCCTCGGCTTTTCCATGTCTGAAAACACAACTAACTTTTGGAAATGCAGAGCTAAGAGGGAATGAATAAAAATCTATATTTAACTATTCTATTGAAATGATTTTTGGAAACCAGCAGAGAATATCAGAGGTGCAGGACGGTCCTATAGGCTATTTTGTCCCGGCAGATAATCCATGGTAAAATAATACTTATTAAGTGTAAGCTAAATCTCATTTATAAATCAGTAGTATAAATATGATAGGTGGTGCAATAGTGAAAATGATGTTTTTAGTTGACGGAGATAATGAATTAACTAATGGATTGAAGGGAATCGAAATGCTCTCAGAGGAAGATTCCGTTTTGATTTTTCATAGCAAAGGTATGCAGCTCGCCAAAGTGAAAAAAAGTTGTTCAGCCAGTAAGGCAAATATCCAGTTTGTTGAGAGTGTTAAAACAGGCAAAAATTCGGTTGACTTTCAGATTATTGCAGAGCTAGGCGTTTTAGTAGGAAAGAATGAGGTTGAATATGCGTACATAATAAGTAATGATAAAGGGTATGAAGCTCCAATAGCTGCATTGAATAAAAGGTATGCAAAAGTATTTTATGAGATTGCATTGAAAAATTCCATTGAAGAATGTTTGAAGCTCTCATTTATATTAAGAGCAAAAACAAAACAGGAATTACATACTGCTTTGGTTAAAGAATATGGAAATGCACAGGGAGGCTTAATATATAATCATCTTAAGCAAATATTCAAGTCAACCACAGAAGACAATAAGATAGCTGAGTAAATTCCTGGAAACCGGCAGAGAATATCAGGGGACCAATTCATAGAAATCCAGACATTTCAAAATCCATCCCATAATGATATAATAAGTTAAAAACTTTATGTAAAGGATTTTAAAATTATGAAAGCTTTAAAGATAATAATTACATTTTTTTTATGTATTGGAACGATAAGTGCAATAAAGGAATTTATAGAAAACATATTATCATCGAACAATGATATTTCATACAATATTGGATATTCCATCGGTTCATTAATAGTTGCAGCTGTATTTATAGTTGCTATTGTAAAGCTAATTCAAAGTATAAAGAATGATTTCTAGATCAATGTTTAAGAATTAGCAAAATAAGCATTGAGGTGGCTGGTTATGGTATTCTGTCCTTTTTGTGAAGGCCAAGGGCTGGTTTGTAAAGCGAATATAGCAGGTAAAACATACAGATTTATATTTGTGAAGAATGTGATTCTATGTGGAAGACCCCAAAGATAGAAAAAGAAAACTGTTATGATTTTGGAAACTTTATGAAAGAAATTGGTCTAAAAGGTTTGTGGGGTGAATTACAAAATGTAGAAAGACTTTAGTTTCAAAAAAGATCATAAACTTGCTTGATATACGTTTCTGAAAACCAGCAGAGAATATCAGAGGTTGAGATTGTTACCAATAAAAGTATATAGGTTATAGGCACATTAAAACTCGTCTGCTGTTTTCTGTTTCGTTACCACCGAAAGGCTGTTCTTTATATTAGACATAGAAGGAATTTTTCAATATTATTCTACCTCAGCAAAGCGAAACCCCTCATATAAAAATTCCCGAGTGAATACCCTATATTATATTAAGAAATTTT
>JAEZIU010000040.1 GCA_023436485.1 Bacillota bacterium
ACCTTACTCTTTCCTCGGGATAGTCTGGGCTCACAGGCAGATAGGCTCCTCCTGCCTTTAATACCGCAAGAATACCTGTTATCATTTCAAGGGAACGGTCAAGCATTACCGCAACTATGCTGTCCCCCTTAACTCCCTGCTTTCTCAATACTCTTGCCAAAGAGTTAGCACGTTGGTTAAGTTCTCTGTAGGCAAGCTTTTCATCTCCAAACATTACTGCAACATTGTCGGGGGTTTTTTCTACTTGTTCCTCAAAAACACAGGATATTGTTTTGTCCTTTGGATATTCATAAACCGTATTATTAAAATCAAATAGTATCTGATTCTTTTCCTGTGAAGTCAGCATTTCAATCTCACATATTTTTTTATCAGGGTTTTTAACTATTTCATCAACAATATTAATAAAATGCCGTACAAACCTCTCCATTGTTTCTTTCTTAAAGATTCCGGTATTGTACTCCAGAACACAATTCATAATATTTGATTTGCCCATGTAAATATCCAGCTTAAAATCCAGCTTGGAAGTAAATGAATTTAAATCATATATTTCAAAGGAGAGTCCATCTATTTTAGGGGCAATATCCTCTTGAAGTTCATTATGCATTATGAGCATTGTGTCAAAAAGGGGATTTCTTGTTACATCCGTTCTTCCTGCAAAATTCTCAACCATCCTGTCGTATGGATAATCTTGATTCTCATATGCTTTTAATACTGTATCATTGACACTGCCTATAAATTCTGTAAAAGTACAGGATGGCTCAACCCTGCTTCTTATAGGAAGAAAATTATTAAACATTCCAATCATGCTTTCAACATCAGGATGGTTTCTTCCGGCAACTAACGATCCTACTGCAATATCCAGCTGCCCGGTGTACCTATATATCAAAGAGGTATACAGAGCTAAGAGCAGTACATTTATGGTTACTCCGTATTTATGCGAGAGCAAGTTAAGAGATTCACAAATTTCAGACTCCAGATTGAACAAAACACTGTCCCCATAAAAGGTTCTGCTGTCAGACCTGGAATAATCCGAAGGCATATTAATTGTTGAATCTATACCTTCAAGTACATTCCTCCAGTATTCTTCCTGTTTTTTTATGACGGCTCCTTCAAGAAAATTATTGTGCCAATATGAAAAATCCTTGTACTGGATTTCAGGTTGAGCAATTTTTAAGCCTTTATAAATCTGTTCAAATTCCCTAACCAGAACTGTTATGGAAATTCCATCAGATATTATGTGATGCATATCAAGCAGGACAATATGTTTTTTGTCCCCCGTATTCAACACGGTAGCTCTAATTAATGGTGCCTTACCAAGGTCGAAAGGTTTTACCAATTCTCTTAGTATCTTGTCGCTGTTATTAGTATCTGCTTTTAAATATGTAACTTTAAAGTCAACTTCTTTATGAATTCTTTGAACTACCTCACCATTGTATATCTCAAAGGATGTTCTGAAAGGTTCATGTCTCTTTACCAAAGTTTTAAGAGTCTCTTCTACTTTGGTAATGTCACGTTCACCTTCTACACTCATTGCCAATGGCATGTTATAGCTTGTACCAATTCCTTCAAATTGTTGCTGAACATACATTCTCTGCTGTGATGCGCTTGAAGGGTAAACTCCCTCTGGATAGGATGCATTAATATATGCCTCATCCTCATTTACAGGTTTTATTCGTGAGTAAACTTTTTCTTCCGCATCCTCCAAATACCCGGCTAACTCTCTTAAATCCCGGGTATTGAGTATTTTATCCAAAGGTACTGATTTATTGAACTCTTTATGTATGCGTGCAGCCAGAACAGTAGCTTTCAGAGAGTGGCCTCCCAGTTCAAAGAAATTGTCCTTTGCACCCACTGTCTCAACTCCAAGAACGTCCTGCCACAATCCGGCTAATTTAACTTCTATTTCACCTTTTGGAGGCACATATTCTTTTTCTTCCAAATAAGGCTCAGGAAGTTTGTTCTTATCTATTTTACCGTTAGTATTTAACGGCATACTCTCAAGTCTTACAAAACTTGATGGCACCATATAGACGGGAAGCTTGCTTCCTAAATAATCTCTTAACTCTAATAATCCAATTTCAGTCTTTGAGGTATAGTAGGCACAAAGAAATTTACTGCCCTTTTTATCTTCATTAGCCAGTACCACTGCTTCCTTAATGCCATTATACTGTAGCAGACATGCCTCAATTTCTCCCAGTTCAATTCTAAACCCTCTCAGCTTTACCTGCGTGTCTATTCTATCCAGAAATTCAATACTTCCATCCGACAGCCATTTTACAAGGTCTCCGGTTTTGTACATCATTTCCTGCTTACCTTGACTATTTCCACTCCAAAATGGGTCAGGCACAAACTTTTCCGCTGTTAATTCGGGGCGATTCAGGTATCCCCTAGCCAATCCATCCCCTGCTATAAATAATTCCCCTTGGACACCAAAAGGCTGGAGCTTATTGTTTTTATCAACAATATACAGTCTTGTATTTGCCAGTGGCTTTCCTATAGGAATAGTAATTGCTTCACTGTCTACTTTGTCTATTGGATGAAATGACGCAAAAACAGTACTTTCGGTAGGCCCATAAACATGTATCATCCTGCCGGGCCCCATGTATCCAAATGCTTTCCTGACATGAGGTACAGATACTCTTTCACCTCCAAAAAGCACTTTCCTGACATTTTTAAAGCATTCAACATTAACATCAACCAGTGTATTAAATAAAGCTGTTGTCACAAAAAATACAGATATATGCTGTTCTCTTATAATTCGAGATAGTACTTCCATATCAAGAAGGGATTTTTTGCTTACAAGAACCAGCTTTGCTCCGTTTAATAATGCTCCGAAAATATCAAAAGTAGAGCCGTCAAAAGCATAGTTTGACAATTGTAGCAGTGTATCTTTTTCAGTAATATTAATATAATTTGTATTCTTCACCACTCTACTGATATTGTGATGCATTGTAAGAGTTCCTTTTGGTAAACCTGTGGAGCCCGAAGTATACATAACATAAGCGGAATTATCTGAAGTACTTATACACTCAAGGTTTTCCGTTCTCTCATTTTCAAACTCCATATCTTCTTCGTTCATAAGGAACATTTCTATTGAAGAATCGCTAAAATATTCTGAAAGACATGTCTTTTCAAAAATTATTTTTTGAGTAACAAGCACTTTTGTACCCGAGTCATTTATAATTGACACAACCCTTTCACAAGGGTATTCAGGGTCTATTGGAAGATAAGCTCCTCCTACCTTTAAAACACCTAAAATGGCCGTTACCATATCAAAAGAACGTTCCATCAGCAGACCAACTATACTTTCTTCCACTACCCCTTTGTTCCTTAGGGAACGTGCAAATTTGTTTGCTTTTTCATTCAACTCCCTATATGTCATTTCTCGGTCCTCAAACACAAGAGCAATGTTTTCAGGCACCCTGCTGACCTGTTCTTCAAACAATTGACTTAATGTCTTATCACGAGGATATAAAGTAGCTGTATCGTTATAACTGCTTATTAGCCAATTTCTTTGCTCACAGCTTAAAATTTCAATATCTGATACCTTGCGCTGTGGATTGTCAATAATTTGTTGAACTATATTTTGAAAATACTCTGCTATTCGTTTGATGGTATTAGAGTAAATTTTATTTCCATTATAAATAAACTTTATTTCTATGTTTTCAAATACAGAAGCCGCAACAGCTATATCAAAATTTGTCATTTCAAACATTGAGAAATCTTCAATTTTAATAAAACTATTCTCATTACCCAGTTGCTTATCCAGAGGGTAATTTTCTATTACCATAATTGAATCAAATAGTCCATCGCTTCCTCTTAAAGAACTGTATTCTTTGATTTTGGTGAGTGATGTATTCTCAAACAAGCCACGTTCTCTTAAGGAATTCTCTACACCATTAATAAATTCAAGTACATTTTCACCATTTATTAACCTTATTCTTAGAGGAGGAGTATTTATAAAAAGTCCTGCTATGTTCTCGATGTCTTTTATTTTAGCCGTTCTGCCCGACACTGTTGTTCCAAAAATCACATCATCAGTGTCACTAAACCTTAGTAACATTATTCCCCATGCAGCATAAAGAACCGATGCCAAAGCTAATCTATGCTCTCTGGCAAAGTTTTTTATCTCCTCCGAGTTACTTTCGGAAAGACTCAGTGTAAAAACTTTACCGTTTTCATCACTTTCATGGTTCCTTTTATCCCATGGTAGCAGCGTTTTATTTTCAAAATTTTGCAGATATTCCGTCCAAAACTTTTTATGTGAATCTGTTTCATGATTTTTCTGCCATTTTACAAATTCTCGATACCTGTTTTTGACAGGTCTTGCTGGGTTCTCACCCTTAAAAACAGCTTGATAGGCGTGAAAAAACTCCTTTAGCAGAATAGCATTGCTCCAGCCGTCATAAAGTATATGATGATTTGAAATTATCATCTCAAAACTATCAGTTTCAAGCTTGCAAAAGGTTATTCTGAAAGGTTCTTTACTGATATCCAGACTTTCTTCCCGATCCTTTAATTTTATTTCTTCAAGATTTTTAATTTTTATATTCTTATCTATCATAGAAATGTCATAATATCTAACCGGAATTTCATAATTTCTTAAAACAATCTGGACAGGTTTCTCAAGTTTATCCCACCGAAAAAAGGTTCTTAGGACTTCGTTATTTTCAGCTACAAAGTTCCAAGTCTTTTGAAGTACCTCCAAATCAAACGGCCCGTTTAGCCTCAAGCTTAGTTGTTCAAAATATTGCTTACTTTTAGGATTACTTATGTAATGAAAAAGAATCCCTTCTTGCATTGGAGTTAATGCAAGAATATCCTCAATGTTTTTTTTATCAAGCTTCTTATTGTTCATGTAAAAACCCCCAGTTTAATTTGGCAAACCAGTAGTGCTACTCAAACAGTGAATCAAGCTCTTCCTGATTCATATCAAGTGTTTCAAAATCAGATGGTGTAAAATAAACCTCATCACTGCCAACAGTGTAGCTTATGATATTTTCAAGATGTCTCAGATATCTGTCCATAAAGTCGGACATGGTTTTTTCCTTATATGCCTTATTGTTATAGAGTATTTCAATTTCAAACCTGTCATTTATCACCATACAATTAATCTCCAGCTTTGCTGTCATTGAATTGGTGAGACATGATTCACTTCCGGTTTTCAAATGTGAATAAGAAAATATATCATTATCAGACTCTTTATCAAATCGTCCAAGATAATTGAATCTGAGTTCCGTCATTCTTTCATCTATTTCAGTATCCGCCTCGGTTAAGTATTTTAATATTCCGTAACCTACTCCGTTTTGCGGAACTTCCCTTAAGCTTTCTTTTACCTGTTTTATCTGCTCTCCAGTATCTGTACTACTTATGGAAATTTTCAGAGGATAAATTGCGGTAAACCAACCAACCGTTCTTGAAACATTTATTTCTTCTATATTTCGTCCGTTGTTTTCCATTTCAATTAAAAACTCATTCAATTCCGTCCAATCTTTTACGGTCTTTGCAAGTGCTGTCACAAGAAGGCCCTCAACCGAAGTGTTGTAAGCCTTATTTGCGTCATTCAAAAGTTTTTCAGTTTTTTCTATGTCAAGGTATCCTTTTACAAAAGATCTTGAAGCAATACTCCAGTCTTCAGTATCAGCATCCTTAGGAAGCTCAAATCTTAAATCAGTATATTTCTTCCAAAACTCTTTTTCTAAAATTAGCTTTTCACTATCTTTTATACTTAACAGCTTTTCATACCAATCCTTTAAGGATGCTGTCTTATTAGGCATAATAACTTCCCGACCGTTATCAATTGCCTCATATGCCGAAAATAAATCCTCCAGAATAATCCTCCATGAAACTCCGTCAACCGCCAAATGATGAATTGTTATAAACAGCTTGTCATTGTCTTCGAAATGAATAATAGCAGCTTTAATGAGTAATCCAGCTTTTATATCAAATTCCGACTTTAATTTCACACCTATTTTCATCAATTCAGTTTCTTGCTTTTGCAGTGGTAATCCAGCAATATTAAAGGTCTCAACATCAAAATCCTTGGTTGTTTCTACATTATTAAAGAAAAATTCATCTCTATCAGAGGAATAGTTAACCCGTAATCCGTCATGGTGTTCAATTATTTTTATAAAAGCCATTTTAAGTTTTTGTTTATCAATAGACTTTTTAAGTTCTAGTAAAACAGACTGATTAAAATAATTAGGGTTATTATACCTTTGATTAAAAAACCATTTAACTACAGGAGTAAAACCAAAGCTTCCTTCAATTAACCCTTGTCCATAATTATTAGATTTTTGCATATCATCAACATTTAAAATAACTTTTGAAATAGTTCGGTGTACAAGGATATCTTTTACTTCTATATTTAAGCCTTCCTCGGCAAGTAGCGAAACCACCTGTATAGCTTTAATGGAATCTCCCCCAAGTTCAAAAAAGTCGTCGTTGATACCAACTCTGGTTAAACCAAGTGCTTTCTCCCATACTTTAACCATTACATTTTCTTCCTTAGAAGAAGGCTCAACATATTCCATGCTGGTAACTACACTAAATTGTGGCTCCGGCAGAGCCTTTCTGTCCACTTTTCCGTTCTGTGAAAGTGGCATCTTTTCCAGCCTTACAAAATACGATGGCACCATGTATTCCGGGAGGTTCTTAGTCAGGTGCTCCCTTAATTCTCCCGGTGCAATATCCCTGTCTGCTACCAAATATGCACACAGATAACTGCTGCCCTCTTTTTCTGTCCTTGCTGCAACCACAACCTCTTTTATGCTTTCATGTTTTAGAAGTTCTTCTTCTATCTCTCCCAGCTCAATTCTAAAGCCTCTGATTTTAACCTGATGGTCTATTC
>JAEZIU010000149.1 GCA_023436485.1 Bacillota bacterium
CGATTTCGGAATTTTTTCGAGTTCCTTTACATGTTTATCACTGTTTACTTTTCAAAGTCCATAAAGCCTTCTTACGACTGCTTTGTAAGGTTCTTGCTGTTTGTTTGTCGCAAGCAGCTTAATTATAATAACACGCCGATTCTTTACTGTCAACACTTTTTTTACAAATTAATTATTCTTTATTAATTATAGTATAAAATGTCTTCACCGCAGCAACGGCTTATTTAGAATATCATAACTGCACTTTTATTGTCAACAAACTATTTTACCATGTAACTACCATTTTCGACTATTATTTTAAATTATATGTTTTATATACCTATGTTCTAGTTTATTCTTTTATTTTCTCAACATTATTAGGTTGTTGTAAATATAGGTTTTTAATAATTGATACTTTATTGCCGCATTTATTAAATTTCATTTTGTCACATAGTTGCCGAACTATAACCAATCCCCTACCATGATCGTAATACAGATTATTTACACAATCTAATTCTTTATTAACAAAAGCAGTTTTTGTATGGTTGAAACCGCTGCCTTCATCCACTACACTCACATATAGGTAATTCTCTATTATCTTAAAGGTTACGTGTGTGCACTTATTAACATTACATTTATTGCCGTGTTGTAATGCATTTACTATCAATTCATTGAGTATAACTTTTATTTCAAATATAATGTCTTCACATACACAATTCCCTAACGTGATGTATTCAAGAATTAGAGTAACGATATCGCATACATTTACAGGATCGTTGATGATATAAGTAATAGCTCTCACAATTACACCCGCCTACATTTTGTTATATTATATAATACCCGTATTTTTAAGGTGTAAACAACGATGTACCTACTTGAGATAGGCCCTGAATTTGTCGAGTATTTTCTTTTCCATTCTTGAAATATACATCTGTGAAACTCCAAGTATTTCAGCTATCTGTTTCTGAGTCTTGTTTTGAATATATCTGTATGTTATAAACTCTCTTTCAACGTCACTAAATGATGTCAGCGCTTTTTGAATAAAGTCTTTATTATCTATCATTTCATATGTTTTCTCGTCGTACCCTAAAGTATCACCCAGCTCGGCATCATTATCCTGGTTAATTGTTTGATCAAGGGATTTAACTATACTGGAACTTCCGGCTTCTATTATCTCAAGTACTGTTTCAACCGGTATCCCCATGTATTCAGCTATTTCATCTGCCCTCGGTACTCTACTTAGCTTTTGTGTAAGTTCATCTCTGGCCTTGTTTACTCCCTGCCGGGATTCATATATTCTTCTTGGTATTTTTATAGTTGAACTCTTGTCCCTGAAAAATCTCTTTATTTCACCCAGAATTGTAGGAGTAGCAAAACTTATAAACTTTACACCTTTATCCGGACTGAATCTTTCTACTGCCTTTATTAAGGCTAGACAAGCTACTTGATATATATCGTCAAAGTCTACTCCTCTGTTTAAAAACTTTTTGGACAAGTATTCAGCAAGACCAAGGTAATTTGATACAATCTCATTTCTATAATCCGAGTTTCCTGTTCTTATGTATTGAGAAAATAACTGCGCTTCGTCGTAGATTAATGTATTTTGAGTTTTGTTATCCATAGCTATACTCCAATCTTTTTTGTCATTACTATGGAATGATCGTCATTACATAGCTCTACAGAGTCCATCAGAGCCTTCATGATATATAGTCCGTATTCGTTTTCTATAGATTCTCCAAAACAGTCTAGGGTACTGTTTTCTGCCGTAAATGCTATTTTTAGAATGTCAGCATTGATATCAAAGGATATTCTGTATTGATTTATGTTCTTTTCTGCTCTTGACAGTATTATATTACATACTTCAGATACAGCTACCTTTATGTCTTCAACTTCATCTATATTAAAACCTGCTCTGGTTGAAACACTTGATGCAGTTAATCTTGCTGTACTTACATATTCGCTTTTTGCGGGTATGATAAGTGTTACATTATCGTTTGATATACTTTCCATCGGTATTCTCCTCATTTTCAATATTTTGATTTTACAACTAGAAAAAAGGTACACGGTAATGTGTACCCTCTCCTCATAATTTTTACTTATTCTATTTTAAACAACTTGTCCAAGCCGGTAATGAGAAATAACTTTTTGATATTATCCTTTAGGTTACAAATGTAAATATGATTGTCTTCTTTTCTGACCTCTTTAAGTGCTCCTACAAGTATGCCCAGCCCTGTACTGTCTATATAGGTAAGTTCCTTGCAATCTATATAGAAATCACCATTGCAGGAATTAACAGCCTCGTTTAGTTCGTTTTTAAAATTTTGTGATGTATATATGTCAATTTCCCCAGACAAAACTATATGACATTTACTACCATCTAATGTTTTTTGAACACTCAGTTCGCTATGTTCCATGTTACTGCCCCCTTTACCGACGTTTTTAACTAACACCGTTACTTTGCAAATAACTTTACCAGTTTTTTAATAAGTTCAAAGTTTTCCGGTTCTGCTCGTACAGCTAGTATTTTTTCCGGCCCTAAAACATCAACATCCTTAAAGAATTTACTATTTGTTACGTCTATTCCGTATAATTTAGGCTCAGCATCCTTATAGGATTTAACTGTTCGCTTATCCTTGGGTTCCTGAGGATTATTCCATTCTTCTACAACTTTAAGCTTGAGATAATCACTGGATTTAACATCTATTTTAAAATCTCTTGCTACATCATCAAGTGCCATAAAAGCACCGTCTGAGGCATACTGGTCAAATACATACTTACTTAACAAAAATACATCTGTATCCGAAGCTGCAAAAACTATCATAGCCTTTTGTATATAAGCAGTTGAATTCGGATCATTTATTCTGTCGCTAAGCATTACATTTTCCAAACCGACTTCCTTTATTTCAGGTAAACTCTTTGTTATTTTCTGCTTAAATGTATCAGTTGCCTGCTCATGTACTTCACCTAAAATTCCTATGGTTATGTCAGGTTCTACTTTGGTTACAATGGAATATACTGTTGACGCTATAATTATAACAGCTACTAACGCTACCAGTATATGGTACTTGTAATAATGAAAAAAGTTATCAACCTTTTTCGTATCTATTCCTGCCTTTGCAAATGTCTTGTCAACATATGTTTCCTTTTTTTGTTCTTTTGGCTCTTCAACCTCATACCCCATAAGGATTCTATACGCATCAGTTTTCTTTTGGAAGTCTTCCTTAGCTTCCTCTGTTAAAGTACCGTCATTTTTCATTTGGCGGTACTTTTTTAGTATTACGTCATATTTTTTTTCAATATCATCTTTTGTTGATTTTGAAGGAATTTCCATTATCATTCTTGATTCTTTTTTCGTGTACTTCAAAATTAACCTCCATGACCAATTAAAGGTCTCCAATTACATATAGGTTATCCGTTTAGCTTTTAGTATGTTATCATTCCAAGGTTAACACTGAGTTTTAATCTCTTGGTTTCATTGTCGGGAACAGCAGGATGTCTCTGATGGATGCAGAGTCAGTCAATAGTATTATCAGTCTGTCTACTCCTATCCCCAATCCACCTGTTGGTGGCATTCCATACTCCAACGCTGTAACATAATCGTCATCCATCATGTTTGCTTCTTCGTCTCCGGAATCCCTCTTTTTCACCTGGCTGATAAATCTCTCTTTTTGATCAATAGGATCGTTTAACTCAGAGTATGCATTACCCATTTCTCTTTCTGTAATGAAGAATTCAAAACGTTCTGTTAATTCAGGACAACCCGGTTTTCTCTTTGTAAGTGGAGATATTTCTACGGGATAGTCATATATAAATGTAGGTTGAACAAGGTTGCTTTCAACAAATTCTTCAAACATTAGATTTAATATTTCTCCGCGAACCATACCGTCTTTTACATGGACCTTTTTGGATTCTGCGGCTGCTTTTGCTTCTTCATCGGTTTTTATTGTGTCAAAGTCAATTCCCGAATATTTTTTGACTGCCTCTATCATAGTCATTCTGTTCCAAGGCGGAGTAAGATCAATTTCCTGACCCTGATACTGAATCTTAGTAGTACCCAATGTTTCCATTGCTACAGTAGAGATAAGGTTTTCTGTAAGTTCCATCATTCCCTTATAGTCATTGTATGCCTCGTACACTTCCATCATTGTAAATTCAGGATTATGTTTTACGGACATACCTTCATTTCTGAACATTCTTCCCATTTCATATACTTTTTCCATTCCACCTACTATAAGTCTCTTTAAGTAGAGTTCAGGTGCAATTCTCAAATACATATCAATGTCCAATGTATTATGGTGTGTAATAAACGGTCTTGCAGTCGCTCCACCCGGAATCGTGTTCAATAACGGTGTATCAACTTCAAGAAATCCTCTGTTATCAAGGAATTTTCTTATTGATTTAATTATTTTACTTCTTAATATAAAAGTATTTTTAACCTCAGGGTTTACGATTAAATCAACATACCTTTGTCTGTATCTTAAATCTGTATCTTTTAAACCATGCCACTTTTCAGGTAATGGAAGCAATGACTTAGATAAAAGAGTAATTTCTTTAACCTTGATTGATATTTCTCCTTTGTGGGTCTTGAATATCTCGCCCTTTACGCCTACTATATCGCCAATGTCATACTTTTTAAACATTTCATATACTTCATCTCCAACTTCGTCTTTTCTTACATAAAGTTGAATTTTTCCATCCCTATCCTGGAGATCGCAAAATCCGGCCTTACCCATGCCGCGCTTTGACATTAACCTTCCGGCAATAGAAACAGTCTGACCTTCTTGTTCTTCAAAATTATCTATAATGTTTTGGGTTGAATTTGTTACATCATATTTTACTATCTTAAAAGGATCACTGTCTTTTTCCTGTAAATCCTTTAGCTTGGCACGTCTGACTTTTAATATCTCACTTAAGTCCTCTTCACTTTGTTGATTCTCCTGAATATTCTCTTCTGACATTATGTCCTCCTATTTATATATTAAAAGTATTTAATCATTTTCTTATAAAAAACAGTTTACATTGTAATGTAAACTGTAAGTATAATTATATATTAATTTTGCTTTTTGTGGCAACACATATTGTATTGTTTCTACTTTGATATCTCAAGTATCTTAAATTTT
>JAEZIU010000160.1 GCA_023436485.1 Bacillota bacterium
ATTATTCAGTAGATAATGCGGGCAACAAAGAAGAAGTTAAAACAGCAGAGGTGAAGGTTGATAATACTACACCTGTTACCACTGCAAAAGTTCCCGCTGATTGGTCAAAGGAAGATGTGACAGTTACTCTTACTGCAACAGACGACCAGAGTGGGATTGCAAAAACATATTATTCAGTTGATGAATCCAACTTTACGGAGGGAACCTCCTTCACAGTAAAAGGTGATGGAATTCACAAAATCAGTTATTATTCGGTAGACAATGCGGGCAACAAAGAAGAGGTAAAATCAGCAGAAGTCAAGATAGACAATACCGCACCTGTTACCACTGCAAAAGTTCCCGCTGATTGGTCAAAGGAAGATGTGACAGTTACCTTAACTGCAACAGACGACCAAAGTGGGATAGCAAAAACCTACTACTCAGTTGATGAATCCGAATTTATAGAGGGAACGTCTTTCACAGTAAAAGGTGATGGAATTCACAAAGTCAGTTATTATTCCGTAGACAATGCGGGCAACAAAGAAGAGGTAAAATCAGCAGAGGTAAAGATAAAGAAATCAGAGCCAGTTATAACTTTGAATTTATCCGATGAATACAGCATTTGCACAAATTTGAAACTATCTTATAGTATAGAGAAAAATGGTTCTGAAATAGTTAGTGAAAAAATGGTCGTTGTTGGTCCTAATGAAACTACAGGAAAAGTTGTTAAGAACAACACCTGCATCAAATTGGATAAACCCGGAAAATACACTGTAACAGTGGCAATCAAAGATGCAGAGGGTAATATCACTACAGTTGAGAAGCAATTTGAAGTTTACCTCCCTGCAGTTGTCATCGTAACTCCTTGTATTGTTATTTGCAACAAGGGTGTACTTACCGTTAACGTTTTGGTACCGGGTCTAGGGTGCAAAAAGAAATTTGACCTTGATACTGCTACACTTAACGGAGTAAAAGCTCTTTCAGATAATAAAGGTTATTATAACCAAGCAAAACTCGGTCAGTTTAAGTTTGACAGATCCGATTTTAAGTGGACTTTCTCATTGTGTAATACCATGGAGTTCCGTTGTTACGTAGATGGTTATTTAGTAATTGGACGGACTAACGTAATAGTATTATAAACAAATCCATTAGTATTTAAAATATGCTTCCTTAGCGGTTTACATTGAATGTAGCTGAAAAGGAAGCATTTTTTATCTACCTGTTAAAATTTTGATTTAAATGGTTATTATATGATACAATGTATTTAAATGGATAATTTGAACATTGACACTTAGATAATTTAGCTTAGGTTAACATCAACAACATGTATAAATTACATTTGTTGTATTTCCCATTTACTCTCCTTTTAAGAATAAAAAGAGCTTCTCTCTTCTTACATTCCCCGTGAAATTCGGCAGTACGTTCAAAATTATCCAATAAAGAAATCCTTTTTACCTGAATTTTAGTATTAGGGGGTGAGTTCTTCATTTTTACAAAAGATGAGGTTTGCTCAAATATTTAGGTCAATTTATAAAAGCAAAAGAGAAAGAATGCAATTTAGTGTTAGACAAAGAATAGGAGGATTTTATATGAAAAAAATGACTCGTTTATTGAGTGTAACAATGGTTTTGATGCTTTTATTTACAATGGCATTACCATTAAATCTTTATGCAGCATCAACGGTTACCGTGGATTGGGATACTAATTATCAAGCAATTGATGGTTTTGGTGTTTCAGAAGCTTTTCATCAGTCAAATAATATTACTCTTTTAGGAGACACCAAGAAAAAGGAAATTTATGATTTGCTCTTTTCAACATCAAAAGGTGCAGGATTTTCAATTTTCCGTTCTATACTAGGTGATGGAGGAACATGGGGGAATTCTACTGATGGACCAAATAAGACAATGCAGCCATCAGAAACAACTTGGGACTGGAAAGAAACAAATGACGACCAGATATCCATGATAAGAGAAATACAGTCCGGTTACGGAATTAACAAAATACTTTATACTGTATGGAGCCCGCCGGCATGGATGAAATCAAATGGATCTACTTCAAGAGGGTATCTCAAGACAGATAAATATCAAGCATATGCAACATATTTAGCGGAGCATATAAAAAACTACAAGTCACAATTCGGAATCGATATTACTCATATTGGGATTGCAAATGAGCCTAATCTGGAGACTGACTATTCTTCATGTACATGGACATCAGCTCAATTCAAGACATTTATGAAGGATTACTTGGTACCAACATTTGATAAAGAAGGTATTACTGCAAAAGTTATTATGGGTGAACCAATGTCATGCACTGAATCCTTTGCAATTGACAGCTTGAATGATGCTACAGCAATAACAAGAACAGATATTGTAGGTTGTCACAATTATGGATCATCATACACAACATTTCCGACCACAAAGTCAAAGGGAAAAGGAATATGGCAGACAGAAATATCCGATATGAATGGTAATGATATAACAATTACTGACGGATTAAAGTGGTCAAAACAGATTTTTGATTTTATGACATTAACTCAGGGAAATGCATGGAATTACTGGTGGGGTGCTTGCTATAAAACATATAACGGAGAAGGCCTCATACAGATGGATATGAATTCAAAAACTTATAAAATTGCGAAAAGACTGTACACAATCGGTCAATATTCAAGATTCATAAGACCTGGATGGCAGAGATTCTCTGCGACTTCAAATCCTGTATCTAATGTATATGTTACTGCATATAAAGATCCTGCTACCGGAAAATTTGCAATAGTTGCTATGAATGATGGTTCTACAAATCAATCAATTACTTATACCTTGAAGGGATTCACTCCTGACTCAGTTACTCCATATACAACTTCTTCAACTCAGGATTTGGCTGAAGGTACAAAAATAACTGTAAGCGGAGGAAACTTTACAACAAATCTTGCAGCAAATTCCATAACTACATTTGTAGGCGGAGGCGATGTAAACCCAGGTATCTATGGTGATGTTAACGGCGACAAAGTTGTTGATGCAATTGACTTTGCACTTTTGAAACAGTATCTCATAAAGCAGATAAGCACATTCCCGTCAACTGATGGAATGAAGCTTGCTGATGTAAATGGTGATAACAGTGTTGATGCAATTGACTTTGCATTAATAAAGAAGTATTTGTTGGGTTCAATAACTAAATTGCCTGTTTAAGGTATTTCATTAAAATTATATATAGGAAAAAAGAACAAGGATATCCTTGTTCTTTTTTTAATACTTTAGGAGTTTAATATTTTTCAATAGGACATAATACAAATAAACAATTCAGGAGGTTTTTTTATGAATAATATTGATGCTGCAATTGACAGGATTAAAATATTGGAATGTCCTACAGGAGAAATAGAAAACCGTGTTGCGGGAATACTTGAAAATTATGGTGTTGCAGATAAAAGTAAAGTTGACGTTTCAAGGGAACAGAACCTTGATAAAGATGAAACACTGGCATATAAGGTGAATTTTATAGGAGAGGACAGCTCGATTGTTGTTTTGGCAAAGTCCGGACTTGATGATTATGTTGCAACGGTTGTTGATGCATATAAAAAGTAATTATAGATACTTGGAATATTTACAGAATAAATATGTGCTGCTGCCCAATGGATAAAAATGGGTGGCAGCTTTTTATTTTCATATACATTATTTGTACTATATAGGAATTTATGGTGGTTGATGTTATAATTACTATATACTAATAATTAATAAAATACTGGAATGGAGTGGTGATATGGTGAAAATCAATGGGTTGGAACTTCCACGGAACAGAGGGTTAATAGAAGATTCATATGCTACAATTCTAGCTCCATTTGCGGTTATAAAACCTAAAGAAGGTAGCAGAGAACATGAGGATAAACTGCCGGAAAATGAAAACAGAGGTTCATTTCAGAGAGACAGGGACAGGATTATTCATTCAAAGGCTTTCAGAAGACTTATGTACAAGACACAGGTATTTGTAAATCATGAAGGTGATCATTTCAGGACACGATTGACACATACCTTGGAAGTCGCACAGTTCGCACGTGGAATCTCTAAATCACTGGCTTTGAATGAAGATCTTGCAGAGGCCATAGCTTTAGGACATGATTTAGGACATACCCCCTTTGGACATGCTGTTGAGAGATTTTTAAACGAAGAGCTTAAAACCCGAGAAATGGGTCATTTTTATCATAATGAGCAAAGCGTAAGAGTTGTTGATTTTATTGAACGGCGGAGCGATGACTATTTTGGGTTAAATTTAACCAGTGAAGTAAGAGAAGGAATTTTAAAACATAACACTGATCGAAGCGGAATTTATGAAAGTTTGAATCCATATAAGCCTTGTTTTTCTCTGGAAGGGCAAGTAGTAGAATTAGTTGATACCATAGCCTACATATGCCATGATTTACAAGATGGTATCGAATCGGGTTTAATTGAAAACTCAATGTCTAAAAATGAAGATTTTAAAAGAGATATCCAAGAAATTATTTCTATAATTAATGATTTATTAAAGTCTGAAAAGAAAGAAATAGGTGTTACAAAATATTCTGATACCTATTTCATCGATAATCTGATTCATAAACTCATTATGAGTGTCACAGAACAAAGTGTTGCAAATTTAGTTGAGAAAAAAATTAATACCTTAGATGATGTTGAATTATTAGCACAAAAAGGAGAGAAACTTATAACTCTTAAAAAAGATGATGAAGATAGTTTTAATAAGCTTAAAGATTTAATATATAAGTCGGTATACGGCATACACACTATTCAAACTATGGACAGCAAGGCTGTAACTGTTGCCAAGGACTTGTTCGAGACATTCGCTAACAACCCCAAGTTATTACCACCTGAAGAATTATATAAATATATGAATATCGAGAATCCTCCGGATTACGGTGGTTTTACCAATAATGAAATACATGTAATTTGTGACTATATTGCAGTAATGACAGACCGGTTCGCATTAGAAGAACATGAAAGAATAAGAAATCCTCACATCAAAATTTAATAATCTGGTAGTAAATCTCCTATAAGTTTTACCTAAACATTAGAGTATATTTACAGGAGAGATAATATGTACACCAGAGTTGCCGTTGAAAGAAAACCTCAGCAATCCTTAAGTTCACAATATAGCAATAGTCAGAAAAAACCTTCCGCGTCAAAGTCTGAGGACAAAAAGCCAAAAGCCAGGGTAACGGAATTTTCTCAAATAATTGCACTGCTTCTAAACGACCCTGATTCAGTCACACGTGATGAATTTATGTTCTTTCAGTCAAAATTGGGCTACAGTCAGACGGTCAGGCTCATGTCAGAGGGCAGAAAACGTAAGCAACTGGAAAAACAAGGCAAGAAGGTTGACCAGAAGAAAAGCCCTCTTGCCTTTAAGAATAATGATAATAAGGACTCTAAAAAGGACACCAATAACGACACCAAAAAGCCTCAGGAGCAAAAGGCATCGCCTACTGAGGTTAAGTCTGCTGTCAGTGAAAAAACAACTAAGCCTAAAGAAGACAAAAAGCAGGAAACCCCTGATTCATATTATGTAAACGCACCTAAGGATAACATTAAAGAAAAGTCTCATAGTGAAAAGTCTCATAGTGAAAAGTCCCATATTGAAAAATCTCCCCAAGTGAAGCAAACAACACAACAACAGACACAACAAACCGTCAAGCAGCAAAAAGCAGCTCCCAAAAGCCCTGCTCAATCACATAATTCAAAGGAAATAAAAGCATCGTCTCCAAAAACACAGGAGAATAAACAAATAAAGCAGACAGTTCAGACCAAGGCTGCTGCTCCAGAGAAAAAACAACCTGCTCCATCCTTTGGAAAGGAAATAGCCTCTATTGCATCGGCAACAGCGGTAGCAGGGCAAAAAGCCAAAAAAACTCCTGCGGTAAAAATAAAGGGTGGAGACCCGGGAAGCTTACTGTCACAGCTTGAAAATGTACCTCCAACACAGGCATTAAATGCATATTCTCAGGTAACAGCCCTGTCGGGAGAGGCACTTAAAGGCCAGACACAGAAAACTCAGAAAACAGTTCCACAAATAAAGGCACCCACGGGAATAACAGCAATATCAAAAAATAAGAAAACTAAAAAGTCTCCAAAGACCTTTAATCATGCAGTACCAACAAGCTTTAAGGCTGAAAAAACAGGCGGAAAAGCTTCAGACGGTGCAAAAGACCTTAATATAAACATAAACAGTGAAGCAGAGCCTGACGAAATAATGGCACAAGCAAAGCATCAGGCTGCAAACACACCGGTCATGGAATTTACGGGAGAAGCAGACCCATCACAAATGGAAGGCTACAATACCGAAATGTCCCGGAACGTACAGACAGTAAAACAGCAGGAACTTGGACAAATACACAATGACTTTGGAGAAAACAGTATATTCCCCGATACAGACAACACAATCCTAAAAGCGAAAAAAGCATTAAAAGGTACAGTAGCAAAGGCATACAAAGCACCTAAAGCACTTGAAATTCCGGTAGAAATGGAAGCACAGCTAAACAAGACTCTTGGCCCTAAAATGAAAACCAAGCTAACGGAGCAGAAAGAAAAATATGAAACTGGACGAGAAAAATTTGATTCAGATGTAAAAGCGGCAAGGGCAGAATCAGATAGTCGGATAACGGCAATGAAAGCTGAAACAAGCAAAAAGCAGATGGAGGAACAAAAAGGTGCCAAAGCAGAAGTGGAACGCCAGAGAAAACAATGGAGACAGGAAATAGACGGGGCAGAGGCAGACTACGACAAGCAGGCAGAAGCCGAAACAAAAAACAAAACTAAAGAAATAAGTAAAATAAAAGAAGACAAGAACAAAGAAATAAAAGAGAAAATGTCTAAAGCAGAAAAGGATGCAAATCAGGAATGTAAAACAGCAAAGAAAAAGGCAGAAGACAAAAAGAAAGAGAATGATAAGGAAAAAGAAAAAGAAAAAAAAGACAAGCCATGGTATGCAAAGGCCATAGACTGGGTAAAGGACAAAGCACAAAAATTCATAGAAGGACTAAAGAAGGCACTGAATTTCATATTTGATGCACTGAGAAAAGCAGTGAAAGTCATATTCGATTTGGCCAAAAAAGCAATAAATGGACTAATCGAGTTGGGCCGTAGAATGGTAGTAGGACTTATAAAGGGACTGGGAACCTTCCTGAAAGGACTAGTAAAAATAGTATTTGCCAAATTCCCGGGAATATCAAATAAGATATGCGGCTTCATAGACAAAGCTGTAAATAAGGCAGTAAACATAGTAAACACCCTGGCAGATACCTTGAAAAAAGGAGTAAATTCAGTACTGGATTTCCTGTCAGGAACACTGGACAAACTACTCGGATTTGTACAAAGTGCCTACAATGGAATATTGACCTTTACGGGAATGTTAATCTCAGGCCAGTTCGCTGAAATAATGGAGGGAATAAAAGCATTAGGAGAAGCTGCAAAAGCGTCACTGCCTCATATAGAAGGGAAGGTCTGGGAACAGCTGATAGGAGTAGACC
>JAEZIU010000226.1 GCA_023436485.1 Bacillota bacterium
AGAATTCAGATAACTACAGTAGAAGGCAACATATCCTACGATAAGAAAATAATATTATTCGGTTCAGAGGGCGGAGTTAAGATCTTCAAGTCACTTTACCAGCCAAGGGCACTGGACATCCAATCAAGTGCCGAGCTGCAGCAAAGTAATCTGCCTTTCTGTAAGATAGAAGTTGCTGAGCCTATTCCGTTAACTGCAAGAACAAGGAGCTGTTTAGACAAACAGGATGATGAGAGGGAAATGGAAAGAGGGCCCGGTCCTCAGCCTGGACCTGTACTTACAAGAAGAGTGTACGTTACAGTAGGATTATTCTCAATAGTTAGTCTTGCAAGGGTTGTACCACTCTTAATACCTGCTTTTGATTTTTCATACCCACATAAGCACTGTCCTGCAGGAACAGACGACAATGCATGTGAATTGTTTGATACCTTCGATTTTCCATATGATGAGTTCTATCCACCTCAAAAATTTGATTTCCCCGGTGCGACAGATCAGGAAAGGCTTTTGCTCGAAGATGTGAATGAGTGCAAAGACTAGCATAGCAACTGTAAGACAAAAGGAAGGATTTAATCCTTCCTTTTTTAATTATGTGGCATCCTGTCAGTGTATACTTATTTACATAGAAAATTAAAACTGTTAAAATTACTATAGTTGTACAGGGTTGTTTTTTAAAAATAGGAATATAATGATTTAGAATTTAATTTATATATAAAGGATAAAGTATGAAAAAAGGTCTGATGTATGATGCCAAATCAATAGCGAGTCGTGATCCTGCTGCTAAAAGCACACTGGAGGTTATTTTGCTGTATCCGGGTTTTCATGCTCTTGTATATCACAAGATGGCTCATTGGTTTTATAAAAAGAAAATGTTCTTTATGGCCAGGTTTATATCGCAGTTCGGAAGGCATTTTACAGGTATTGAGATACATCCCGGAGCCAAAATAGGCAGCGGCTTGTTTATAGATCATGGAATGGGCGTTGTTATAGGAGAGTCAGCTGAAATAGGTGACAACTGTACAATTTATCACGGCGTTACCCTCGGAGGGACAGGTAAGGACAAGGGTAGCAAACGTCATCCTACGGTTGGGAATAATGTTCTTATCGGAGCAGGAGCAAAGGTTTTAGGACCCTTCAAAATAGGGGATAATTCAACTATAGGTGCAAACACTTTTGTTTCCTTTGAGGTGGATCCCTATTCAACAGTTGTAGGTGTAAAAGGGAGAACCGTTAAAAAGGCAGGTAAAAGAATTGATTGTCCTTCTGAGTCTCTGGATCAGATACATATGCCGGATCCATTGTCACAGGAGATATGTAAACTGGCAACCCGTTTGCAGCATTGTGAAAAGCTGATTGGCAAAAGCGAAAAGTTGTCAGAAGCGTCAGAAAATTCGGAAAAATTGCTTTAAGCCGGGCTCTTGAATAACATGAATGATAATAATACAATTAACAATAGATGTACATGAGAGGAGAAAAAAATGAAGGTCTACAATACACTTTCAAGGCAAAAGGAAGACTTTAAGCCTATTGATGATAAAGAGGTACGCATATATTCCTGCGGCCCTACAGTTTACAATTATGCTCACATTGGAAACCTCCGCACATATGTATTTATGGATTTACTTAGAAGGGTTCTGGAATATAACGGCTATAGCCTCAAACATGTATTGAATATAACAGATGTAGGTCATCTTGTGTCTGATGAAGACGAGGGTGAGGATAAAATGGTAAAGGGTGCCCGCGAGCAGAAGAAGACACCCTACGAAATTGCCGAATACTATACAAACATTTTTATGAAGGATATAAAGGCACTTAATATACAGATCCCTGAAATTGTGCCAAAAGCAACTGAGCATATTCCGGAAATGCTGGAATTTGTACATGGCCTTGTTGACAAGGGCTTCGGATACGAAACCAGCGACGGTATATATTTTGACATACAAAAATTTGACGGATACGGAAAGCTTTCAAGGGCCAACCTTGAAGACCAGATTGCAGGGGCAAGGGTTGAAGTAAATGAAGAAAAGCATCATCCTGCCGACTTTGCTATTTGGAAGAAAGCTCCAAAGGAACATATCATGCAGTGGCCAAGTCATTGGGGGATGGGATATCCGGGTTGGCATATTGAGTGTTCTGCAATGGGAAGAAAATATCTTGGGGATACCTTTGACATTCACACAGGCGGAGTTGACCACATACCCGTTCACCATGAAAATGAGATTGCCCAGTCAGAGGCACTTATGGGAAAACCGGCGGTAAATTACTGGATGCACGGCGAATTCATGATGGTTAACAACGGTAAGATGTCAAAGAGCCTTGGTAATACTTATACCATAGACAATTTAAAGGAAAAGGGTTATGACCCTATGGCTTTCAGATATATGTGTCTGAACGCTCACTATAGAAATAAACTCAACTTTACATGGGACGTTATGCAGTCAGCACAGGTCTCCTATGACAGATTTGTAGAAGGAGTACTTTCTCACAAGGATGGAAAAGAACAGATTGACAGTGCTGTTGTAAAAGAATTCCTCAGTGATTTCGAGGATGCAATAAATGATGACCTGAACATTCCAAAGGCTCTGGGAGTAGCTTGGAATGCAGTAAGATACGGTAAAAAGTCTCAGGAGATATTTGAGCTTCTTAATAAAATGAACAAAATATTCGGGTTTAACTTGGAGAAAAAGAAGGACAATACAAACGAGCCGGAAGTAAGCCCTGAAATCCAAAAGTTGCTAGAGGAAAGAAAAGAAGCCAGAACCCAAAAGAACTGGAAGCGTTCAGATGAGATAAGAGACGAATTAAAGGCTATGGGATATACAGTGGAAGATACCGCAAATGGGCCTAAATTAAAGCTTTTATAATTTGATAACAAGTAAAATTTATATATTTCTCAAATCCTTTCACACCTTGGGTAAAACCAAGGTGTGTTTTTTTGTCCTTCCTTCATATCATGTTATTAGACATTTTTAATAATAAATGAAGGAGAGATTTAATGAACAGGTTGCAAGAGTTTATTGGAATTATCAGGTCAAAGCTTGGCAGTGGCTATGTTTTTGGAGGACAGAACGATAAGCCTCTGACAAGGGAGTCCTTGGCAGAACTGGTAAATCGGTTTGGCAGATCTCATTACTATTTTAACAGCTATTCTGCTGAAAGATGGTTGGGTAAAGAATATTATGACTGTTCAGGACTAATCGTGTATGCTTTAAGGAAAATGGGGCTTATTGCAAATAATGCAGATTATACGGCACAGGCAATTTATTCTCAGCTATGTAAGCCTATAGAATCAAAGGATTTACAGGCAGGAGATTTATGCTTTAATAAAACGGGTTCAGGTATTGTTCATGTGGGTATATTTATGGGAAACGGCAGAATTGTTCATGCAAGAGGAACTTTTTATGGGGTAGTTGAAACACAGGTATTCTCAACATTCAATACTTTTGGCAGACTGAATTTCTTTGCAGACGAAAAACCGGAAGCGATCATTAAGCCTGAAAAGTCCATAAAAAAGGTAAAAGTCAAAACAACGGTAAATGAACAGCCACTTGACAATACAGCAGGCATAGGAAGCATAAATGCGGGGAGCCTTGTACATGTGACAGGGAAAACTGACAATGGGTGGTACCAGATACAGTTTAACGGAAAAATCGGTTTTGTAAAAGCTGCCTTACTTGATGATTATAATGAACTGGTAAAGGCTATTGCCTTTTTGAGCCAATCTGCAGGTATTGACGATGTTTACTGGTATAATCATTCTACTGATGTTAAATGGCTGGATGTATGCTTTATTAAAATTGCAAAGGCCTTTGGGGCAAATCTTAACTAGAAGCATTTTTGAAATGTTTATGATATACTTGATTTAATTTAATTTGAAAAACAGGAGAAAATACTTATGACAAAGCTTGTTTCATGGAATGTCAACGGACTCAGGTCCTGCGTTGGCAAGGGCTTTTGGGATTTTTTCAAAGAGGTTGATGCAGATATATTCTGCATTCAGGAATCAAAACTTCAGGAAGGGCAGATAGATCTTCAACTTCAACTTGAAGGTTATGAGCAGTATTGGAACTATGCTGTTAAAAAAGGATACTCCGGAACGGCTATATTTACAAGAATAAAGCCTGTTTCATCTTCCTGCGGAATTGGTATTGAGGAACATGACAATGAAGGAAGGGTTATAACTCTGGAATTTGACCAATACTTTCTTGTGAATGTTTATACTCCAAACTCCAAGAGAGAGCTTGAAAGACTGGAATACCGTATGAAGTGGGAAGATGACTTCAGGATATACCTGAAGCAGCTGGAGCAAACAAAACCCGTTATTATTTGTGGGGACATGAATGTGGCTCACAAGGAAATAGATATAAAGAATCCGCGTTCAAACAAGAGAAGTGCGGGCTTTACCATGGAGGAAAGAGAAAAGTTCTCTGCGTTGCTGGCACAAGGGTTTGTTGATAGCTACAGAACCCTATATCCTGACAAGGAGGGTGCATATACATGGTGGTCGTATATGTTCAAAGCCAGAGAAAAGAATGCCGGCTGGAGAATAGATTATTTCTGCGTATCGGAAGCATTGAAGAACACAATTGAAGCTGCTGAAATATACTCTGAAATTATGGGTTCTGACCATTGTCCTGTTGGACTGACAATTACATGTGAATAATTTAATGATTTATCCCGGGATTATTCACATGGCGGATAAGCCTATTTTAAAGATATACACAGATTTATACACACTATCCACAGAAAAACATGTCCACAGCATAAACACACTGTGGATAATGTGTTGAATAACAATAAATCCTTATTTATCCTGTGGATAAGTAAGCAAAACCCAATCACGGATAAAAATTGTTTTAACATATGACACTTTCGTGTATAATAAATATGCATAAAAAGGAATATTAGAGTTGGAGAAAATGAATGTTTGAAGAACTAATACAAAACATGCGAAACGATTTTGATATTAAACCGATGGACGTGATGAATCTTCAGCCATTGGTTTTAGCTTATATAGGGGATGCGGTTTATGAAGTTTATATACGTACTATGCTTGTAGTAAACAAAAAGACAAATGTAAATATGCTTCATAAGATGTCTATCAAGTATGTTAAAGCAAAATCTCAGGCAGATATAGTTCACCGTGTGAACGACAGGCTGACTGCAGACGAGCAGGATATTGTCAGGAGAGGGCGAAACGCCAAGTCAGCGACTGTCCCGAAACATGCAGATGTTACAGATTACAGGTATTCTACCGGCTTTGAGGCATTGATAGGGTATCTATACCTTACAAACAATTATGAACGGCTTATGGAAGTTTTAAGACTGGCAGTTGAGGAATAACAAATAACGATGAAAGCGTGGAATTAAGAATATGGCAGAATCAAGAAACAGAAGACCAGGTAGTGCCCGTTATGATAAAAAGGGCCCCGGTTCTGACTTTGGAAGAAAGAGCTTTGCTGGAGACAGTAAAAAACGCGGAGCAAAACCGGAAGAACGCAAGGGCTTCAAGAGTGAGCCTGCAAAGAAAGCAACCTATGCGGCACCTGTAAAAGATACCGAGTTTGAAAACGTTGAAAAGGACAATGCTGTTCAAGAGGAAAGTGACAAACTCGAGGGAAGAAACTCCATAATGGAGGCTCTGAAAGCTAACAGGACAATAAACAAGTTATTTATAGCCAAAGGTGAAAAAGAAGGCTCAATTCGCCAGATTATAGCTATGGCAAGGCAAAAAGGAATTATTACAACCGAGGTTGAAAAAAGTGTGCTGGACGGAATGTCTACTGCCAAATCCCATCAGGGTGTTATAGCTTATGTCGCAGTCAAGGATTATGTAGAGGTAGACGATATACTTGCAGCTGCTAAGGAGAAGGGCCAGCCTCCGTTTATTATCATATTGGATGAGATTACTGATCCGCATAATTTCGGTGCAATCCTAAGAACAGCCAATGCGGTTGGAGCTCATGGTGTAATTATTCCAAAGAGAAGGGCCATAGGCCTTACTACTGCGGTGTCAAAGGCATCAGCCGGTGCGGTAGAGTACGTACCTGTGTCAAGAGTGACTAATATTTCTCAAACTATAGAGTATCTCAAGAAAAATAATGTCTGGGTAGTTGGTACTGATGCTACAGGAGAAAAAGCTTTTTACGAAAGCGATTTAAAAGGCCCGATGGCTCTTGTTGTGGGAAGTGAAGGCGAAGGTATGGGCAAACTTGTAAGAGAGAAATGTGATTTTGTTGTTAATATCCCTATGCAGGGGGAAATCAGCTCATTAAATGCATCAGTTGCTGCAGCAATAGTTATGTATGAGATACTAAAGCAAAGGGGTAAATAAAGGTACATTTAAAAAAGTAAACCCCATTAAGGGAAAATATAATTATGCCAGGCGTTAAACTAACATTTCCAGATTTGTACAGATAATGGAAAAAGCAAAGTAACTTGACATATAGGACATAGACACTTATAATTTTAAATGAGTGTCTATATCTTTATTTAGTAATATTTCTTACCATACTTATGTAAGCCAAAATGGGGGCAACTGTATTGAAAACTAACTTAACGGCGGCTGAGGTCTATCAAACATATTCTGGTATGGTTGACGAAGATGTAATACTAGAGGCTAGAGCAGGTGAGCAACAAGCTTTGGAATATCTTATTAACAAGTATAAAAGTTTTGTTCGAGCAAAAGCCAGAACATACTTCCTAATAGGTGCAGACAGAGAAGACATCATTCAGGAAGGTATGATTGGACTTTTTAAGGCTATCCGGGACTACAATATGGACAAGCTTTCATCCTTTAGGGCATTCGCAGAACTCTGTATTACCAGGCAAATAATTACCGCTATTAAAACTGCTACCAGACAAAAACATATTCCGTTAAATTCATATGTATCTTTGAATAAGCCCATTTTTGATGAAGAATCTGACCGAACCTTGATGGACATAATCAGTGAGGAGAGTATAAGCGATCCGGAAGAGTTGATTATAAACAGGGAAGAAATCCGTGGCATAGAAAACAAGATGGGTGAGATTTTGAGTTCCCTTGAATGGGAAGTTTTGACGTCATATCTCGATGGTAAATCTTACCAAGAGATTGCGGAAGATTTGGACAGGCATGTAAAATCTATCGACAACGCGTTACAGCGTGTAAAACGTAAATTGGAGAAATATCTTGAAGAACAGAAAGCCTAATTTCGCTAAATTGGCGTTTTCAGTACTGGACTATATAGCTCATAACATGCTATAATACGTTCGTTCTAGTGTCCCGTACGTATGCGGGTGTAGTTCAATGGTAGAACATCAGCTTCCCAAGCTGACAGCGTGGGTTCGATTCCCATCACCCGCTCCAAAATATGCTCCCATAGCTCAGTTGGCAGAGCGCATCCATGGTAAGGATGAGGTCATC
>JAEZIU010000277.1 GCA_023436485.1 Bacillota bacterium
GTAAGCGGAACTCTTGAACAAGTTCTGGAAAGACTATCTGTACAGTTTGAAAAAGACACTAAAGTTAAGTCAAAGGTTTCAACTGCTATGATGTATCCGGCGGTTATAGGGTGTATTGCCTTGGTAATGGTTACGTTTATGATTGTCTTCATAGTACCTAAGTTTGTAAGTATGGTTAACAGTGTTGGAGGAACGCTTCCAATGCCCACCAGAATAGTATTATTTATAAGTGGACTTTTTACCAATCCTTTATTCTTACTGGGGTTTGCTCTAGTTATCGTAGCTGGGGTTTTGGGGTTCAGAAAGTTTAAAAGTACGGAACACGGTAAATTTTTGATTGACAGTCTTATTTTTAAAATGCCAATGGTTGGCACAAATGTTCAGAAGATTTTGGCCTCTCGTTTTACACGAACCTTGAGTACGTTGTTGAAATCAGGTGTTTCTCTGATTCAGGCACTTGAGGTTGTAGACGGTGTTGTAAACAACCAGATTGTTTCCAGAGGGCTTTTAAAGGTTAAGGAAAGTATTAAAATGGGTTCGAATTTGGCAGCACCTCTTGAGAAAATGGGGATTTTCCCACTGATGGTAACTCATATGATCAGTGTTGGAGAAGAAGCCGGTTCTCTTGATTCCATCATGGAAAAGGTGGCGGATTTCTATGATGAGGAAGTGGAAACATCTGTAAGCAAACTAGTTGCTATGATGGAACCGCTTCTGATGATGGTACTTGCGATTATAGTAGGCTTTATTGTTGTAGCAATGATATTGCCCATATTCAGCATGTATCAGGGTGTGGGTCAATAAAATATATATATATATAACTAATAAGGGGGAGTTCTAATGTTTATGTTCATTAAGAAAGTAAAGAAGAATAAGAAGGGTTATACCCTGACTGAGTTAATTGTGGTTGTGGCAATTCTGGGTATACTGGCTGCAGTTGCAACACCAATGGTATTAAATCAGGTCCAAAAGGCAAGAAAAAGTACTGATGGCATTAATGCAAGGGCAATAGAAAACGCATATAAGATTGGTATAGCTGAAGCCAGTGATACAAATATTCCTACTGATTTGCCTGGTGTTAAAGCAAAAGTAGGTAATATAATGTCTAAATTTCCAAAACCAAATAGTAGCGGCGAAGAGTTTTATCTTAACCCGACTACAGGTGAAGCTACTGCTACTGCTACTGCACCTGCAGCAAGTTGGATTAATTTGAATCCTTAATCAAATGCAAACATTATTCATAATTTACATATTAATATTCGGGCTTGTAATAGGCTGTTTTCTTAACGTATGTATTTCTCGCATACCTCAAAAGCAGTCTATTATAAGACCTTCATCCCGTTGTACCAGTTGTGGTACAACACTCAGGCCCCTTGATCTTGTGCCTGTATTCAGTTTTGTATTCATGAGAGGCAAATGCCGCTATTGTGGGGAGAAAGTATCCGCCGTGAATTCCATGGTAGAAATCATTACAGCCGCTGTTGTTGTTGTACTTTATTTAAAATACTCTTTAACGGTTGAGTTTGTTGCCATGGCATTGCTATCATGTATACTTATTTGCATTGCTTTCATAGATGCAGAGTACAGGATAATTCCAAATGGGTTTATTATTACAGGATTAATAAGCGGGTCGGCTTTATTTTTATACAATTTATTTTATCCGGTGGACATGTTCGGAGACAGAGTATGGTTTAACCCAATATTGGGTTTTATCGTGGGTACAAGCTTCCTTTTGATGGTTTCTCTTGTGGGGATGCTTGTATATAAGAGTGATGATGCTATGGGAATGGGTGATATAAAGCTTTTTGCGGTTATCGGACTTTTCCTTGGGTGGCGTATGACGATTATCAGCCTCATGCTGTCAGTTTTTGCCGCGGCTATCGGATGTGTTTTACTTATTATACTAAAAAAGAATAACAGAAAGTCTACCATTGCATTTGGGCCATATATTGCAATGGGAACTTTTATAACAATTATATACGGCTGGAATTTACTTGAACAATATATGACCTTGCTAAAATAGCTATATAAATCGAAACATTGAGGCGAAAGATATGATTGGAAAAAATCTTTTTGCGCTGGATATCGGGAATGACACTATTAAAATTGTCAGCGGTTCGGCAAGTAAGAAAAATATATTTATTAATGAATACGGTATTATTAATACACCCGTTGAGTGTATTAATGATGGTATGATAATTGATACCACCACGGTGTCCAAGGTTATTTGTGAAGCTGTTAAAACTCATAAAATAGGCGGCGGGGCTCTTGTAATGACTGTTACGGGAACGGGAGTTATCACAAGAGATATAGTGCTGCCAAAATCAACGGAACAGGAAATTGAAAAGATGCTTGAATTTGAGGCTCAGCAGTATTTTCCCGTGAATTTAAAGGATTATACCGTTGATTTCAAGGTTATGGAGAACATAGGCGATCAGATTCGTGTGCTGGTTGTAGCTGCTCCCAATAAGCAAATTGAGACTTATATTAATCTGGCAAAGCTTTTGAAACAGCAATTAGCAGCTATTGATATTCCATCTAATTGTGTTCTGAAGCTTTTATCTTTTTCACCCCTATATAGTGATGAAACCGCAGAAGAATACGCTGTGGTTGATATAGGAAGGGATACTTCCGGCGTATGTTTTTTTAGAAATAACGTTTTAAAATTCAGCAGGATTTTATTAAATGGTGTTTCAGAGGTTGATAGTATTATTGCAAATAAATATAACCTGGAATTTAAAGTCGCCGAAGACCTTAAAAGGTCTTTTAAAGGATTTACCAGTCAGTCTGATTCGGAAGATAAATTTCAAGATTTAGGTGAGGTTATTAAAGGCGCACTTGATAGCATAATATCCGATTTAAACAGGTTTATTGAATTCTATAATTCCAGAGATAATTCCAACAACGTTGAAAAGATTTATCTTTATGGCGGCGGCAGCAAGCTAAAAGGCATTACAGAGCACTTTTCAAGTACTTTCAATATGCCGGTTTTACCCTTTCCTTTGCTAAAAGAAATTGTTTATAAGGGACATAAGGGGAGAGAAACTTTTGAACAGGACTACCCTTTTTTGATTAATGCCATAGGCTGTTTGACCAGAACATTTAAATAAACCTTCTCGTATTGAGGTATATGGTGGGGAGGTAGATATTATTGAATTTTAAAAGTGAAAAGGGTGTTACCTTAACGGAAGTGATCGGAGCATTTACGATTTTGCTTATGCTAATGGTACCACTAACATTTATTTTTACTACGACTTACTCTAAATGTGTGGTAGAGGCTGACAAAACAGCTGCTCAGCAAGTTGCAAGAGAGGTTCTGTATGGTGACGGTATTAATTACGATGGCATAATAGGTGATTTGGAAAAGTCAAACTCTCTAATTAGTGAAGTAGATATTCCTCCGAATGGATGTAGTATAAGTATTCCTGCTAAAAACGGAATCAGTGAGTACCTGTATGAACCGGATAGCAGCGGGGGTGTAATTAAACTTAACGGTAAGAGGATTAATGAAAAATCTTCTTCTGGTAAAGACATTAAAATAAGAGGTTTTTATCTTCAAAAAATATTGAAAGACAATTTTAATGATCATGACCAATTAAGAGTTCAAGTCAGGGTGTCTTGCGGTAAAAGCGGAATTGTAGAGGTTGAAAGCAGCTACAGATTCCCCAATATAGAAAAGTAGATAAAATATACGTGCAAGGGTGGGATAGTATTTGAAGGACTTAAATCTTATTCCTAAGAGTTTGTTTGTTTATAAAAAGAATAAAATTAAAAAGACATATCTCTCTATCCTTATAGTTTGTATAGGCGTTATTGCGGTCACTGCATATACGGCTCCTGCAATTTATGAGATTAATCTGAATAATGATAAACAAGAACTTGAAAAGAAAGTAAATAGCACGACTAGCTATGTTGAAACAGTGAATGAGTTCAATTCACTTAAAAAGGCAGTGGAAGCAAGGGTAGCTGAAGGTACGAAACTTTCACTTAATCGGATGGATGTTCCGGGTATTGTAAATGCAATTGAAATTGCATGCCCTGAGAAGCTGTTTATCCAGAATTTTATATCAACCGGGAATAACGATTCAGATACGAAAGTCGTTTTAAAGGGTGTTTCAAGTGATGAGAATACTTTGGCTTCTTTTTTAAGAAATTTAATGGATGATGATTATTTTAATAATGTCGTTCTATCAAATATTTCAAATAAGCAGGGAAATAACGGTGCTACTTTTGAAATTACCTTGAGTGGTATAAAGAAAAGTGACCTTACAATATATAACAATTGGAATAAGGGGTTCAGGATTTCTTATGAGCCTGACTGGAGTAAAAAAGTAGATAAGGATGATAGTGTTTTGTTTACTGCAAATAAGAGATTGACTTCCAAAGATGCAGATTCTCTTGAAATAACTGTCACATCTACTGAACTTACATCAAAGGAATTTGTTGAGAAAAGGATAAATAAACTTAAAAATGAGTTGGAAGGTTTTGTGAAAGTATACACTACCAAGACAAGAAACTCACAGGAAGAAGCTTACAGATTAATGTATCTTGGAGATGAAAAGGGAACCAGATATAAATATTTGGAGCTTTGCACAGTAAAGAACAACAAGGGTTATATTGTTAAATACAAAAGTGACCCGGATAGTTTTGAAGTTAAGGCAAGAAAAGTTGACCGGATATTAAAATCCTTTGCAGTTATTAAAAGTCCGTAAATAGTTTTAATTCAGCTGGAGTAATTATTTTTGCATACTATAGAGGAGATACATATGAAATTAACTCAGCGTGATAAAAAACTACTGATTGTTTTGGGAATTGTTGTATTTGCTGTTGGTTTTCTGAAATTTTTATTATTACCAAAGTTAAATTCTATCGACCAACTTAAAACGGATATTTCAAAATTAAATGACTCCTATGCAATGAATATGGCTAATAAGGCAAAAGCAAAGAGAATTGACGGCGATATCAAGATACTCTCTAAAAAACTGGGTGACTTGAGAGAAATATATCCTCCAAGCATTGACAGTGATGAGCTTCTGGTACTTATGAAGAAATTAACAAGTGAAGCCGGACTGGAATTAAAGTCAATTTCTTTCGGCTCTATAGGTAGGATTGATGGAGGTAAGGCGGATGCTAAGGCCGATTCCAACTCGGAAAGTAAGGATACTGCCACAAAAGAAGCCGGTACTCTTGATACAAAGGGTGATAATATTCCGGAAAACGGTGATGGAAGTAAATTAGGTGATGGAATATTATCTGATATCAGAAATTACTTTTACATTTTGGGATTGAAAAGCAATAAAAGCAGTGTGGGTGATGAGGCTGTCCCGGATGGCAAAAGTTATGGTATTTCTGTTAAACTTGAGGCCACCGGGAGCAATGAGGAAATAAAAGCCTACTTTGATAAGCTTTCAAAGCTTAAAAACAAGGCGATTTGTAAAGCAGTTAGTATTTCACCCGGCCAAAATGCCGGTCAGAATGATAAAGATAAAAAAAACTTAAAGCTAAGTGCTGAAATAGTATTTTACGGAATTATGGATAAAGGAGCAGGCGATTATTATATGCTTGAAGACGGCAAATGGGCTCCAATCCCTGCTAACGGAAAGAAAGATATTTTTAAGTCCTATAAAGGGTTTAATCCTTTAGGGCTACCGGGATTTACTCAAAACACTGATATTGACGAAATTGAAAAGAGCAGTGAAGATAAAGATAAAAGTCAACTAGATAAAATTATTCCGGGTACATATGATTTTTCTTTAGTAGCATCCCATTTCGGAGGCGGGTTGGCTCCAAGCGTATCGATTAACTGTAAAAACCCGGCGTTACCTGAAAATTCATACTCAGTAGTATATGGTGACAATAAGGGTATAGAAAACGCTGAAATATTTATTGAGCAAAAGAACGGTAAGTACTACTGTAAATTTAAAACAGATCATGAAAGCTATCCTGATAAGCAATACAGTCGGACGATGGAGTTTGTACCTGTGGGAGAGGATTTAAAGCTTGTTGTTATTTCTTCTGAGAGAGAAGATGAGAGCGACAAAGCAGGGATAAAGCTGAATATAATTAATAATTCCGATAAGCAGCTTTTTTATCAGATTTACATGGATGATCCCAGTCTCCCTAGGGTTGAAATTGCAAAAACAGTTGGAAAAGTAACTAGGCGATAGTAGCAGGTGATTTTATGATTAAACTCAAAAAGCTGCTTACAAATGAAAACGGCGAAACCTTCATAGAAGTATTGGCTGCGATAATATTGCTGGCAGTGATTGCAGGACCTTTACTGAGCATGGCCATGTCATCCTATTACTATAACAGGGATTCAGAGCAAAAGACCAAAGCCGCTGCAATTGCACAAATGGTGATGGATGAAGTAAAAGCTAAAAAGAACCTTGTAAGTACGGGAGATAGTTACTTACCATTTAACATTGAGCCTTTTAAAGAGGCGGTTAACACAAAGCTACAACCGTACTACAAAATTGAAGACGTAGAGAAAGGTCAGTTATCAACGCCTACACAAGATTATACATATGATTACTCTGAAGCAAATAATCCTGATTTGGAGCTTATTATTGAACAGGGTACCAGCGGGGATAACAACATACCAATGATTGAATTGAGAGTACTACATGGAGCAATAGGCCCAAACAGTATAAAAATCGATTCAGGGTTTGATTACCGTAAAGAGAAATTAATTATGCAGTTTGAAAAAAAAGGTTCTAATTTTATATGTGGTATAGGTAAAATTTCACCTGTTAGTTTAGTAGAATTTACACCTGTAAATCAGGGCTCTATCAAGATTAAGTTAAGTTGCAATAATGATGATGGTAAGCCTAACTCCGATGAACAGTTGAAGGTATTTACTTACAGCGATCAGGTAATTAATCTGAATGCATATGTAACTGATGGTAAAGAGCTGGAACCCGGGGTGTGCTTTATTAATAAAAGTAGCAATATGGAATATGAGATAAATTACATGGAAACAAATGCATTTAATTATGGTGGTTGGATGAATGAACTTCTCAATATAGTTGTTGAAGTCAGAAAAAAAGATGGCACGGTTATTTATACAGCCTCATCCTTTGTAAAGAAGTAGTAGGTGGTTACAATGTGTAAAATAAAGGGTTTTTTAAAAAAAAATAAAGGTTCTACTTTGGCTATGGTCCTTTTCTTAGTGTTTGTTTTATCTGCTACTGCTTTGGCTGTCATGGCACTTACAGGTTCTGAACTTGTAATGAGTACTGTAACATCTGACAGGAGCAAAGCTTTGTTTGCGGCGCAGGCAGGTGCTGAAAAAGTTGCACAAAGGCTGGATATCGAAGTGGGAAGAATACAAGACAATGCTAGAGTAACTTCCAGTGCTGTTATTAAAAAGGCGATTGATGAAAAATCGTCTGTATTTAATGAAATAATTGATACTAATGACCCAGCTAATATTAAGGTATTGGAAGAGAAAAAACTGAACGATATTTACGAAGATGAGTACAAATATCAATTTTTTAAGATGCTGCAGGAATGGCTAGAACAGCAGACCGAAATCGGAGGAGATTGGAATAGTTCTGTATCTCACAATGTACAACATGATGTTACTAAAGAAGGAAAAAATGTTTCTATAAATGATGGCAGTTTTAACTATAGTGTTATACATCCAAACCAAACTGAAAAAACCTATTCGTCTATAGATGATTCCGCTACACTTGAAGCAAATGAAATATCATCAATAACTGTAAAATCAACGGGAGAATACAAGTCTGGTAAGCATGCATACAAGAGAAGTATTTCTGCAGAGTTCAGCTTTTTGACTGAATCTGTAAATAACGATGATGAAATACCCATTATTTACAGTAAACTTACGAAGGTTAAGGTCAATAAGGATAATAAACCTGAAATACTTAAAAATAAAGCAGTTGTAGCACGAAAAAATATAATTTCGGTTAATGGAACTGTTAACATTGAAAAGGGAGATGCCGTATGTTTTGGAACCATCCCAACCGTAAACGGTACTGATATAAATTATAATGCTGACGGTTATAAATACGGGGGTTTTATGGCCGGTATGACAAGTGATACCTGGAGTGATATCAGCTTGGGTCATAATAACAAGAGCCTAAAAGATAGCATTATTGAGACTATACCGGATATGAATGATAACGGTTTTACTAATTTTCCAGGCTCTTTTAACATTCAAGACGGTAACGCAATTACTGCTGCATATATTCATACTTTATATAGTAATGCAAATTCTCCTTCAAGAATACACATTCAAAAAGGTGAAGTTTATGCTCGAAGTGTAAAAGTAGAAAATAAGGCTCATTCAAGTGAGATTAATTTAAAAAATGTTTTTTTAACAGATGACTTAAGGATTGATTCTAATAATTCCACAGTTAACATTGGAAAGTGGGATGACAAAGACGGGGAGGGTATGCTTGTAGGGCTTAACCCAGGTGATCCAGCCTCCGGCTTTGATACTTCAAGCGCTGTTATAGTTTCGGGTGATTCAAACCTTAATATAAATGGAAGCCTTTATATGGGAGGAACAACATACTTTAACGAATATACAAATATAACCGACAATAAAATGTATTTCTCCGGAATATCGGTACTGAAATCAGGAAGTTTACCGGCAGAAGCATTCCGTATGTGGGATGACAGTGAAATTCCATCAACGGAGGGATACACCAGGAATGTATTTTATCTGTATGACCAGATTGGAGGCTATAAAAATATAGATGCCAATACGGAAGAAGATAAGCTCACGAGTGCAGCGTATAACTATAAACCTAAAAGTGAAAGTCAATGGGGTGATCCAACTACGGTACAAATGATGATGGGCAGCCAGAAAAAGCCGCTCTTTAATATTATTGATAGAGCTATGCATTTCAAAAGGATATGGGATACATTCTGGAAAGACGATGTAGGATATTATTCATACCTTAACTCGGGAGATATAAGAATAGAACATTATGAAAAAGCTGGTGACGGATACGTTAAAGACACCAATAAAGTTAAAGGCTGGTGTTATGGGGCTGTTGCTGCCAACGATATGGTCTACGGGCCCTATGACGGGTTTGAGGGGGATTCCGGTAATTATGCAACTGAAAAAATTAATAAGTCTGATTTGTACATAAAAAATATGAACTTATTTGTACAGGAAGATAAATTTGATCAGGTAATGGGTGCAAAGCCTTCAAAGAGTCTTACCTATGAAGGAATTACTAAGACGGCCGGGCTTATTAATGAAGCAATAAGGCGGGATGAAACAGTAATTTCCAAGTCAAAAATGTTCTTACTCAATAGCGGGAGAAATGTTGATTTAGCGAACGGAAAGGTAAACGGTGTTGACATTCCCAAAGATGATGATGGCTATGTGAGAGGAATTATCTATTCTGCAGGTGACATATATGTTGAGGCAGGAACTAAATTCAAAGGGATACTGATTGCGGAGGGCAACATAGTATTCCTGGGAGGAGCAGATATATCCTACGATGAAAATGCCGTAGATATACTTTTGAGTGAAGAACCCGATGCAGGGAGACTATTTAATTACAGTGCGTCGGAGATTGTTTTAAGTAATTCATCCATAAAGACAATAAAAAAACCAAATGTTAAAAATATAAAGATAACTTCATGGAAGGAAGAAAAATAAATTAATTGCATGGAGGTTGATGCTAATGTTCAAGAAGGCACTATGTGTCTTGCTGGCTCTAATCATTATGGTTGGGCTAATGGTTCCCCAGACAGTCCTGGCTGAAAGTAATGCAGGTAAGGGGGAATCAAATATACAGTCTGACAATCAAAGGCTGACTGTACAACTTCAAAGGGTGGATTCAATACTTGTTTGGTTTGCAAATGTTATATTGAACCACGGATATGAAGACTGGTTTCCCGATAATAATTCTTGCAGTGATTACAACTATGATAATGACATTTTCCAGTTTATCAAGGTGAAAATCACTAATACCAGTGATTCTGTTATAACCCTTAACAGCAATAACCAAATGGTGCTAAGGTTTACAAACAAGTCGGGAAAAGAATTGGGCCTGAAAATCTATGAGTTTTCTGCCTATAAAAACATTGATAAGTCAAACAGGGAGTATACTTTCGGGTCCAGCTTACTATCCAACAGAACTATAAAAAGTCATGGGACATGGGAAATCTACGGTTATGTAAAATGGATGAACTTCTCCGATTTGGGCTGTACTATAGTGAGACAGCCTGACGAGAATAAAATTCAGGTTAGACTTACTGAAAAAAGTTATCCGACTAATCCTTCCGAGTTTGCGTCCAAGGATAGGATTCATTCAGTGCTGAAGCTGTATAACGAGGGCAATAAGGACATTGATTTGGATAAAATAAGAATCCACTATTATTTTAATATGGATGGAGACTTAAATAAGGTTGCCCCAAAGACTGAAAAGGTAGAGGGAAAGGTTTATAACTATCAGTCTAACCGGTCAAATCCATATGAAGATGTTATACAAACGCTACCGTCAGTATTTATTAATATGGGTGAGTATTCGACACCTAAAGCCAACAGCTTTATTGAAATCGGGTTTCCGTCTAAAAGCAACGGTTCAGGCTATATGAATTGTTTGTATAAGTTTTTACGTTATTTCAGCAGTTTATGGAATGATAAATTTATTAAGCGTGATCTTAACTGGTTGGACGATATTATTGAAAGAAGTACCAATTGTTCTTCAGATAATCAGAAACACAGGTGGTGGTGGAACTGGAGCCATGACTATACTGTCAGTTCAAAAAATTATGAGCTTAGTGCGAAATCAGATAACAATACTTCTCATGCAGATATTGAGCTTGAAATTGTCAAGGAATTTATTGCTCAAATGACTGGGGACACATCTAATATGAGAAAATTTAACCAGGCTAATCATTACTCTTTTAATCCCGGAGAAGAAATGGATTGGGAAAGAGTAACAGTATATTATAATGGTGAACTGATATGGGGAAAAGAACCGGGACAAGAACTTACGGCACCTCAAACCCTTCAGGCAGTTCCTAAAAGAGATGGCATACTGTTAAGATGGGATGAGGTAAACGGGGCGGAAGGTTATAAATTGTGGCGAAAAGGTCCGGGTGATTCTGATTTTGTTCAGCTTCCTCAGATATTATCGGAATGTTCTTTTACTGACAACAATGTTACTCAGGGAGAAACCTATACATATAAAGTGCAGGCTGTTTCAGACAGTGGCGAGGAGTTGGGGCCATTTTCAAATGAGGCATCTGCTACTGCTTTGATTATGACGGGCAACGGACTATACGCCGAATATTCTAATTGGAAGCCTGTTGCCGACAGCAGTTTGACTAACTACGGTTATGATTTGGGAAACAGCTTTACAACTAATTATGTAATGGAAAATACGGAACTTGCAATGTCAAGAATTGACCCCAAAATTGATTTTACCAAAGATAATGCAGACACCTACTACAGATGGGGAGACAAAGCCCCTGATCCTAAGGTTAATGCAGATCACTATTCAGTGGTTTGGTCTGGGTATATTATGCCGGAATTTAACGAGGATTACACATTTTATACCAGAACGGACGACGGAGTGAAACTATGGATTGATTTAAACACAAATGGTAGCTTTGATACAAATGAACTTTTGATTTCAAACTGGCAGAAGCATTCCGAAACAGAAAATAGTTCAAAGTCAGTACAAATGGAAAAGGGTAAAAAATACAGAATAAGAATGGAATACTATGAAAACGAATACGATGCCGTTGCAAAGCTTTTATGGAGTAATCAGAAAAAAGCAAAGGAAGTAGTACCAAACTCTCAACTGTTTGTTGATGGAACAATAAATATCCCCAAGACTCCAACAAATCTTAAGGCAGATTCAAAAAGTGACGGTAGTGTAGTCCTGACATGGGACAGTGTTCTTGAAGCACAGGGATATAAGATTTACCAAACAGACTGGGAAGGCAATACTACAGTAATTAATGTAAAAGATAATTCATACACGGTGCCTAACCTGGAATCCGGCGAATACAAATTCAGTGTAAGTGCATGGAATGAAGCAGGAGAGAGTGCAAAATCCCAGTGGGTGAAGGTCGTAGTCGGACTGGGTGCACCTCAGAATCTTAGAGGTACTGTAAATAAAAAGACAATTGATGTTTCATGGGATCCGGTAGATACTGCCTCGGGATACAGGCTGTACAGAGTATGCGATGGAATACAAACTACAGTTCTTTCAGTAGATAATAAATATACCGATAGTAAGGTTGCATACGGAAAGGTATATAAGTATTTTGTTTCAGCCGTAAAAGAGGGTTTTGAGGGTGCAAAATCAAGAGAAATAACTATTGCCGTCCCCCCAGACGCTCCGGCAAATCTAAAGGCAGCTCGTGAGGGAGAATCTGTTCAACTGGGCTGGAGTCCTGCCCAAGGAGCCCAAACCTACAGTGTGTTAAGATGTAATAGCTCCGATGGAACTTACGAAATTATTAAAGAAGGAATAACAGGAACGTCCTATAAGGATATTTCTATTCCTGAAACAACAAACAACAAAGGAGTAAAGTACTATTACAAGGTAGTTGCCGTGGCAAACGGTGTAATTGGGCCTTACTCCAACATTTCAGATGTTATAATGTATCCTTATATTGAAACAGAACTGGGTTTTGTAACGTATAACATAATAAATAACTCAAGAAACCCAAATTTGGAGTTTGTTCTGGGGTCGTACGTACCTGTATCTTTTGAATTGCAGCTTAAAAACAGAACTTCAAATCCGGGAGTTGTTTTGGATACAGACTTGGTAAATAAAACGAACATCAATGAAAAACCATTTTACTTAGAGCTGGTCAGCAAAAATATAAAGGTTACTATAAAGAAAAAAGATTCTACTGAGATTATAAAGGTTAATGATAATAGTATTACTAAAAAAGTGATCAAAGTAAATGATAAATATGTGATTAACATAGAAGTAAACGGAACTTATGATGCAGGAGATGTAGTAAAAATTGAGTTTGGCCCTAAAGTATCCACCTATAAGGATGATGATGTAGACGATTACTATGGAAAAATGTACCAGATTAAATTAGGATTATATGCAGATGGTCATGGTAGCTGTGAAAAGCCAATATCAACTGATATTAATAGAAATCCGCTGGCACCCCTTGAGGTTAAAATAGCCAACCCCGATAAGCTTAATTAAAATCATTTAAATTAAATAGTAACTTTTTTAAAGACTTGATTTCCTTGAGGGAGATTGAGTCTTTTTTATATATGGGCAATCCACGAAGCTTTTGGGAAATATTACTAGTATATATATTCCAAATATGCTTTAAATAGGTTTGATTTTATTACTCGGATTTTGTATAATCTCAGTGTATCTGATTGAAAATATTAATTCATGATTATACTACATAATGCCACAAAAAATATCGGGAATGGGGTACTTCTAAATGAAAAGCAGGAAAAATATTGCAGTCTTAGTCACATCTCTTTTTCTAAGTTTGACAGTTGCAGCAGGAGCATTTTTCCTTACGGGATGTAATGAAAACGTGACAAAAGACCCTCAAAGCACAAGTACAAACGCAACTTCTTCATCTGCCGTAAGTACTGAAACAAAACCTTCAGATACTACAGCTGCAAATTCTACTGCGGCGGCTTCAGATTCCACAAAACAAGAGCAGGTACCTCAATCCGAAGGGCTGCAATTATCGCCAAGTATTGAAAAAGTAAAGGTTAAGGCTGTATACCTTACAGGGCCTTCAGCAGGTTCGTCAGCAAGAGTTGATAAAATTATAAATATGGCAAAAAATACTGAATTGAATACTGTGATTATTGATGTCAAGGAAGATGGTGCTGTAAACTATAACACAAACCTTGACTTGGTTAAAAAATATGGTAAGCAGGTAAAATACTATAATCCTAAAGATGTTGTAAAAAAATTCCATGACAATGGAATATACGTAATAGGCAGAATAGTTGTTTTCAAAGACCCTGTTCTGGCTAAGAACAGAGCAGACCTCGGAGTAAAGGCACCAAGCGGAAAGCTATGGCTGGAAAACGGTTCAACACCTTGGGCAAACCCTTATATGGAAGAGGTTTGGGACTACAATATAGCAATCGCAAAAGAAGCTATTTCCTATGGCTTTGATGAAATTCAGTTTGACTATGTCAGATTCCCCACAGGAAGTAAAAAATCCATTAATTATGGTGCAAATGTTCCGGAAAAGGCCAACGCAATAAACGGGTTCCTTGCAAAATCAGAAAAAGAACTTCATCAGGAGTTGGGAGTACCTGTTTCAGCGGACGTATTTGCAATAATTATTGAAAGCAAACTGGATGGAGAAAGTATTGGTCAAAGATTCCAAGAAGTAGGAAAAGATATTTACTGCATAAGTCCAATGATTTACCCGTCACACTATGCAAACAACTCACCAAAAGGAATAATGGGTAATGGCGTAGGTCAGAAGATTAATGGTGTTACCTATACCAAGCCCGATATGGATCCTTATGGTGTGGTATATAATTCACTGTTATCTGCTAAAAAGAAAATATCTGAAACTACGGGCTACAAGGCAAAAATGAGACCATATATACAGGCTTTTACTGCAAAATACCTGCCGGCAGGCTATTTCCAGACATATGGTCCGGAACAGGTAAAACAGCAAATCAAGGCTATATATGATGCCGGATATGAAGAATGGATACTCTGGGATCCAAGTAATAGATATCAGGAATCATATTTTCAAAAAGAAAAATAATTATTTCCGTAGAAAATGCCTTGCTTCATGTGAAAAATGGGGCGGGCGTTTTTTTTGAAATAATTCGGTAATATTTAACTATATTGAACATATATAATTAAAGTGATACAATATGTAGTGTCTTTGAAATAATACAAATACAAAATATAGACTAATGAGAGGGGATTTATTGATGAAGTTATCGGAAAATGCCGTCAAAGTATTGGAGAAGAGATATCTGGAGAAGGACGAAAACGGAAATTTGCTTGAGGATTGCGAAGGAATGTTTCGCCGTGTAGCAAAGGCAATAGCTTCTGCAGATGCCACATATACTGATGAAAAGGGATTAGCAGTAATTGAACAGGAATTTTATGATATGATGGCTAATCTTGAATTTTTACCTAATTCACCTACTTTGATGAATGCCGGAAGACCTTTGGGGCAATTAAGTGCTTGCTTTGTTCTTCCTATAGAAGATACAATGGAAGGCATTTTTGAATCTATAAAAAATGCTGCATTAATACATAAAAGCGGCGGAGGAACAGGTTTCAGCTTTTCCAGACTCCGTGCAAAAGGATCAGCTGTAAATTCCACAGGAGGAGTTGCAAGTGGTCCTATAAGTTTTATGAAGGTTTTTAATGCCGCAACGGAAGCAGTAAAACAGGGGGGAACCAGACGAGGTGCCAACATGGGTATTCTCAGAATTGATCACCCTGATATTATGGAGTTCATTTCCTGTAAAAGTGACAATTCAGAAATAACTAATTTTAATCTAAGTGTTGGAATTACTGAAGATTTCATGAAAGCCGTTGAACACAATCTGGAATATGAACTTTTGGATCCTAAAACAAAGAAGCCTGTTGCTAAACTTAACGCTAAAGAAGTATTTGATATAATCGTGGAAATGGCTTGGAAAAACGGGGAGCCGGGTATAATTTTCCTGGACAGGCTTAACCGGGATAATGTAACTCCTAAGCTTGGTGAAATAGAGAGTACAAATCCCTGCGGTGAGCAGCCCTTGTTGCCTTATGAGGCCTGTAATCTTGGCTCAATAAATTTATATAATATGCTGGATGATTCACATAAAGGCCTTGATTTTGAGAAATTGGAAAACACAGTACGAAAATCAGTTCGTTTTCTTGATAATGTAATAGAGGTCAACAAATATCCTTTGCCGGAAATAGATAAAATGACAAGAGGCACTAGGAAAATAGGCCTTGGAGTTATGGGATGGGCGGACACACTCTGTGCTTTGGGTGTAGCATATAATTCTCAGGCAGCAATTGATTTAGCGGACAAGGTTATGTCCTTTATTAGTAATACTGCTCTGAAAGCTTCACAGGATTTAGCCGAATTAAAGGGTGTATTTCCATTTTATGAGGACAGCATTTATGCCCAAAAAGGTATAAAGATGAGAAATGCTACTACTACCACCATTGCACCAACCGGTACATTGAGCTTGATTGCAGGTGTTTCAAGTGGAATTGAGCCGATTTTTGCAATTTCATATATCAGAAATGTTATGGATAACAGCGAACTGGTGGAGGTTAACCCTGTATTTAAAGGGGCGGCGCTTTCGGGAAACTTCTATTCAGACGAGCTTATGAAGAAAATTGCCAGGGTTGGAACTGTTAAAAATATGAATGAGGTACCACAGAATGTTCAAGACATTTTTGTTACTGCACATGATGTACTTCCTGAGTGGCATGTAAAAATGCAGGCGGCTTTCCAGCGTCATACTGACAATGCGGTTTCTAAGACAGTTAACCTGAGTCATGATGCGACTACAGATGATGTAAGAGAGGTATTTACTCTGGCCTATAAGACCCAGTGTAAGGG
>JAEZIU010000292.1 GCA_023436485.1 Bacillota bacterium
TAGCTTACCTGTGCTGCGACACGTTGTGTAAAGTCAGTGAGCGTATGCTCTCCGTTTGGACCGTCTGGGTTATTTTTAACTATGTCATAATCCTGTAAAGTTATTAATCCGTCTCCATTAACATCACCGTACGTAACAACTTTATATTGTCCGACCGGGAATTGGGATATGGATCCGTCAAGATAGGATGCTACTAATGAATAATCCACAGAATCAATATTGCCACTGCCATTTACATCGGCAACCAGCATTTGAGTATCAGTTAGTGAAATGCTAGTGTCAAGTAGGTAATCGAGTATTAAGCTCTTATCGGTTGCAGTCACTGCACCATCCCTGTCTACATCACCAAATATAACTCCCTTTGTATCAAGTTCTTTTGTTTCAACAACACCACCGTTTATATCCTGTACTCTTAGCTTATATGAGTGTTTGCCGATACTTGGTGGCAGTAAGTAGCTCGTAGAAGTGCCAACACTGATATACTGGCCACCATCTATACTTATTGCATATTCAACTGCATCTTCATGAGGATCCCAAGAAAGCTGTACATTTGTACCATCTGATGTCACCTTGAAATTCTGTGGAGGTGTAAGAAGCTTTACGTTAACTGACATAGAGCTTGAGCTGGGACTATTAACTGTAAGGGTTACTATTCCGTTATCGTCTGAAAAACTTTTACTGTTGGAAGGTGTGGTATTTGGTCCGAAGGTATTACTTCCGTTAGCTCCATTGTATAAGTACGGATAGACAGGAAGTCCGTCCGAAGATACATACGCGATACCTGCACGTTCTACCCTGATTTTTGCTAAATAACTAGGTGCTTCTTTCACATGCCAAACCACAATGCCACCCGGTGCATAATCATCCAGACAGGAATCAAAGCCGGTCAATTGCCTGTTCTCAACAAGAAAATATTCTTTGTAGCCCTTTTCACAAGGTATAGGGATTTTTAAAACATTATACTGCCCGAGATTTGTAGGGTCTGTTGCATTGACTGTATAAGTACCCGACGAGGTTACTAGCGTGGGACTGACAAATCTCAGTTTAATTTTATGATAGGGGTCCAATTGTGTAGCTCCGCTAGAAGAACACATAAGTGACAGTTCATTTATGTATGCAACGTAACCCAGATCATACAAGTCAACTGCCTCTCGTAAATGGGCAGTTTCGTGGCAGAATGTCCCTAAAGTGGTATTAGCGTTATCAAATGCAATTTTTCCTACCATATGCTTATTGTCAAAGTCAAAACTGGTTGAAGTACAATATTCACGTGTCTTTGGATTAATAGCCCCACTGGCAAATACAAGTGAAATATTCAGTTCATCGTTGTCTATTCCACTAAGAGAAACACTGTTATCCGAATTCAAATCAAACTGGGAAAAGTCAACACTGGTATCCAATGTTTGGCCGGCAACAAATAGTGCATTCAAAATTTTAGTTTGTGCAAGGTAGGTCAAACAATTTATAGTATCCCCAGCTGTTTGATATTCATTTGGATGCGGAATGGGTAATTTAACCCTGACAACACCGTCATTAGCAATTCCGGAAGTTTCTTCTGCAGGTATGTAGTCCAGTTTTCCATCTGATGTTTCCCTGTAATAGTTCCTTAGGGTATCACCCGTTGTACCAAAGAATAAATTGCTGTAATAAGTATCATTATTTTTAATACTTCCATCATATTTGAGTGTTCCGTCACTATTTACATTATTAGGATATGCACTTAGAGATTCCGATGTCTCTGTGAACTCAACTAAAACAACGAGATGTTTTTTATTCATCTGATATGTAGTAGTGGCAAATACGGTAGTACTTAAAAAAACAATCGATAATAAAAGTACTGTGATTAAAGCAGAAACTTTTCTTAACATTTACTAAATTCCCCCTTTTTTTATAGTAACTCCTATAATAACCAAAATACTACACTAAATCAATAAAAAAATACAAAAAATAATACTTGGAACAAAGAAATTCCATCATTGGCACTTGAGAAAATAACATGATATTTATTTACAATATATACTTAAATGAACTATTATATAATGGAAGGTAAGCCTATATAAAATTGGTAGGAGGAAATAACATTGTCAATAACAAAGAAAAATTTTGGGAAAATGCCGGATGGTACAGAAGTAGATATTTTTACCTTGAAAAATTCAAACAATATGTCTGTAGATATATTGAACTACGGTGGAACTATTGCTTCTATCCTTGTGCCGGATAAAAACGGGAAGATTGCGGATGTTGCTTTAGGATTCGATAATCTTGAAAAATATATGGGAAATGATGCATATATCGGGGCACTAATTGGAAGGCATGGCAATCGTATTGAAGGCGCGGAATTTGAATTAAACGGAAAAGTTTACGAACTTGTGAAGAATGATGGAAATAACCATCTTCATGGCGGTACAATAGGTTTTCATAATGTAGTATGGAATGCAGAAATACAAGAAGAAAATGGAGTTCAAAAGTTAGTTCTGACTCATACAAGCCCTGACGGTGAAGAAAATTACCCCGGAAATCTCAATGTAAAGGTAGAATATTCACTTACAGAAGACAATGAGTTGAAATTGGACTATAATGCAGTTTCTGATAAGGACACGGTGGTAAACCTTACAAACCATGCATATTTTAACCTTTCCGGACATGATTCCGGAGATGTTTTAAAACATCAGATATATATTAATGCAGACAAATTTACTCCTGTAAATGATGAATGTATTCCTACAGGAGAAATTCGCGATGTTAAAGGTACTTTAATGGACTTTACTCAATTAAAGAGTTTTTCAGAAGGGATTTCCAGCGATGACGAGCAGATTGTATACGGTGAAGGTTATGATCATAACTGGGTACTGAATACAAAAGGAAATATTAATGAAGTTGCTTGTGAACTGTATAACCCTGAAAGCGGCCGTGCTATGCAGGTATTTACAACAAAACCTGGCATGCAGTTCTATTCAGGAAATCATTTAAATGAAAAGGTGCATTTGGTTGGGAAAAATAATACTGTTTACAACAGGAGAACAGGCCTTTGCCTTGAAACACAGTTTTTCCCTAATGCAATGAAGCATAAGAATTTTCCTTCACCTGTCCTTAAAGCCAATGAAAAGTATCATTATATAACGATTTATAAATTTTTAAATAAATAAAACATAATCAAAAAGCCCCTGAAAATCAGGGGCTTCAAATTTGTCTAAAAATAAAAACTACCTTCTGTTAAACCCGCCATTAAAGCTTTTCTGTGATGCCTTTTTAGCTCGTCTGCAATCAGGACATCTAGCTGGTTCATTAGTGAATCCTTTTTCGGCGTAGAATTCCTGCTCGCCAACCGTAAATGTAAAAGTTGCACCGCAATCTTTACAAGTAAGAGTTTTATCTTCCATGGGTCTACCTCCTATAAAAATTTATTGCTGAGCATATAAGAACTTAAACATTACGGAGTAAAAAGGATGTTATGAATCAGTATAAGAAATTATAAGCTTTGCACATTTATTATACACTTTGAAAAATTAATAAGCAAGGAGTTTGGCCTAAAATAAGGAAAAAATTACAATTTAAACAATAATTACAAATAGCCAATTCCTGCTAAAAATAATTTTAAATTAAAAGATTTTTTGATGTATCTGTTTTAACCTGAAAATAGATATTGAATTGGATGATGTTAACATTTTTGTATAAATATTTGTATTAATAGATATTAATCCTGAAATAAATATTTAAATTAATTTATTTTCTATTGACAAAAGTATCATTGTGCCGTAAAATATCAAATGTGTCTTGCGGGACACACTAATAAATGGTGGGTATAGCTCAGTCGGTTAGAGCGCCAGATTGTGGCTCTGGAGGCCGTGGATTCGATTTCCACTATTCACCCCATATAAAAGAATCCGATAAAATTAATTTTATCGGATTCTTTTATTTTATTACTTTTGCTTTGTTTCACCACTATATTCTATAACCAGCCCGGGATTATGCTTTTTTCCCATGTTGTGTCTTGCTTTGCGGTTTTCCACAGTATCGAATATTATTGAAAAATCGTAGTCAGGCGGGTATAATTCGCTGGCAGGCACGTGGAGCTTTATTCTTTTGTGGGAGATAAGCTTTTTTTGACCTTTAATCTGAACACCTATTTCGCCATGTTCATTGGCTGTTTGATAAACCAGCCCTAACTCTTTCTGAGGAAAGACCATAACACTGTCTCCTAGGTTAAATTTGATGCTTCGGTTTTGGGGCACATTCTTTTTTGGGGTTTCACTAATAAGGACAGGTGAATTTAGTTCCGGTTGAATTCCGGACTGGTTATTCTGGCCAATAGAGCTCAAAAAGGATTCATTAATTACAGTAGGAGTACCATTAGCTGAAGAATATTCCTTATAGGCAACATCATGAGCAAGCCTAAGAAGATGTGCCGGAAAGCCAAGTCTTTTTGCAATATAAAGGGCACAACTTTCTCCGGCTTCGCCAATTTCAAGTCTATATAAAGGTTTCAGGCTCTCTTTGTCAAAAGCCATTTTAGCATTTACTAGACCGGGCGTTGTTCTGGCATAATCCTTTATCTCTGGATAGTGTGTAGTTGCTACAAATAGGCAGCCCTTATTTTTAAGTTCTTCCAGAATAGCGGTAGCAATACCCATACCTTCTGCCGGATCAGTTCCTGAGCCTACTTCATCCAGCAGGATAAGGCTTTCGGGTGTTGATTGCTTTAGAATATCATTTATGGTTGTTATGTGTGCCGAAAAAGTTGATAAGTTTTCAGTAATGCTCTGTCCGTCACCAATATCACACAAAATCATATTGTGCATGGAAAATTCACTTCCAGGAGCGGCGGGAACATGAAGTCCGCTTTGAGCCATAATAGACAGCAGCCCCACAGTTTTAAGAGCCACGGTTTTTCCTCCTGTATTTGGGCCTGTTATAATCACTCCTCTAATCTCATTACCGATTTCAAAGTCAAGAGGTACACATTCTGACTGATTGAGAAGAGGGTGGCGACCGGCTTTAATAACAATCCTGCGGTTCATATGGATGTCAGCCGCATTTGCCTTCATTTGAACCGAAAGCTTGGCCTTGGCAAAAACCCCATCTAAAGTTTCCATAATATCTACATTGGTTTTAAAAACCTGCAATTGTTCGTCTACTAATGAGGTCAAAGTATATAGAATTTTTCTTTCTTCATTTTCTTCTTCAACACCCAGGGTTGATATATCATCTTGGAGTCTACGGACAGCAGAAGGCTCGATAAAACATGTTCCGCCTGTGGACGAGGTTTCTATCAGGGAACCTGCTACCATGTTCTTATATTCTTTTCTAACGGGCAGTACGAAATGACCGTTTCTCATTGAAACAAAACTGTCTGCAAACCATTCCTTTTTACTCCTTAAAATACTTTCAAGCTTGGTGCGGATTTGTTGATGGGCACTTTCTTTCCTTCTGCGTATATCTTTCAACTTTGGTGAAGCACAATCATCAACCCGCCCATTTCTTATAGAATGTTCAATTTCCTCACATAAGTCATTAAGAGCGTCTATTGAGTTACCATAATATGCAATGCCATTGTCCAGGCTTTCGGCTCTTTTAAGGTATGATTTCATTCGTCTACAGGCAAGAAGGAACTGTGATACTTCCTCAAATTGTTCCGGAACAAGCATTGCTCCCTTTGAACATAAGTCAAGAATTTTATCAAGCTCATTCATTGAAGAGAGAGGGGGAGTACCCAAGCTTTCAAGAAGTCTCTTTGAATCGGTGGTTTCCCTCAGTCTTCTTTTGCATTCTCCTTCACTCAGGTAGGGTTGGAGCAGTGAAAGCCTTTCTTGTGCTTTAGGTGAAACCGCATTTTCCATCAGCATTTCAATTATTTTGTTAAACTCAAGTGTTATAGCATATTTATTCATAATTACCTCCAATTATTGGCAGACAGAGAGGTGTGTCCAGTCTGCGTAAAATATATTTATAATTAAGAGGACACGGTTCTTGTATAAAAAGTTCTCCAGAACAAGCAAAAAAGCGTGACAGGACCAAACCCGTCACGCTTTACAAAAATCATTTGAATACAACTTAAAATTATATAGCAAAAACTATATATTTCTAAAAATGGTTTTGAAGCATATCTGTAATATACTAAGAATGCAAGATACAGGTGTCCTATGATACTAAAACTCAGTATCATTAACAAAAAGGCGTACTAAAATAGAGCCTTTTCCAACTATTTAGTTGTTAATCACCTTTACAGATAATACCGACATCAAAACCTTCCTTCCATGTTGAATTTTATTTCAGAATATCATATGAAATTTAGAGTTGTCAAGGTAACACTTAATAAAAGATCATTTAAGAATATAAACATATAAAGCAGTATCGTATTTTTCGAAAAAAGTCTTCTCCTCTACACATATAAATCCTTCATTTTCATATACTGCCCTTAGTTTATTTCTATGTTGATTACAATTGAGGCGAATTGCATGAATACCATAAGTAAGTGCTAAATTTTTAGCAAAACCGAATAGTTCTTTTGAAAATCCTTTTCCGGCAAATGCACGTTTAACGGCAAACTTATGCAAATATAAAGATTCGCCTTTTGGAATGTGGGGCCAATAAGTAGGGTCATAATCTGTTACAGCCACACAAGCAGTTGGTAATCCATCTTGATATGCAATGTAAAAGTCATTTATTTTATAGGAATTTGATAAATTTGACCACTTCACATTTGACCTATTCCATTGGTTTTGAAGTCCACTTTTAGACATCCAGCTTACTGCATCCAATAGAATTTCTTCAATGATTGGGGTATCACATGCGTCAGCCTGTTTAATCATAATATCAATCCTCTTCTTATATAATCCTACACGGTATCAATATATTACATTAGTATAAAAACTTGAATATAACAAACAACAAAAAAACTCTTTCAACTTTAAGTTAAAAGAGTTTTGGTGACCCATCGCAGATTCGAACTGCGGACACCTTGATTAAAAGTCAAGTGCTCTGCCAACTGAGCTAATGGGTCAAATGGCTGGGATGGCTGGACTCGAACCAACGAAAT
>JAEZIU010000315.1 GCA_023436485.1 Bacillota bacterium
ATGTTGATGAGGCAACCATTATATTGAAGAAATATGAGCCTGCATGTATCTTCTGTGGAAATGCCAAAGATGTCATTGTATACAAGGGTAAGAACATCTGCCCTGAGTGTATGAAAGAACTTAAGAAATAATAAAGCTGTTCTTACATCAAACAAAAAATAAAGAGAACCCGTGAAAATAATTCACAGGGTTCTTTTTATTTTTTCATTACGACATTATATACGTCTCTTTTGTTTAAGCCCCTGTCTTCAGCTACTTTTTTAATTGCATCTTTTTTTGTAAGTCCTTCTTCAATGTATTTGTTTACATGGTCTTCTATACTAATTTCTGAGTATTTATCACGTTCCTGTTCTACAAGTAATTTTTCATCCTGGCCCTCAATGATTACAACAAACTCACCTTTCGGAGCTTCGACCTGAAACCGTTCCATTGCTTCAAACAGGCTGCATCTGATAATCTCTTCAAACCTCTTGGTAAGTTCTCTTGCAAGGGCTATTTTTCTGTCTCCCCATGCATTGTACATATCCTTTAAAGTATATGGAAGCTTATGCGGTGCTTCATAAAATATAATTGTTCTGGTTTCATCCTTCAGCTTCTGAAGTCTTTCCTGTCGTAATCTCTTATTCATGGGAAGAAAGCCTTCAAAAACAAATCTTCCGGCAGGCAGACCTGATATTACTAACCCTGTAACCGCTGCAACAGGCCCGGGGATCATTGTTACTTCAACGCTGTTCTCTATTGCCAGCTTCACCAAATCCTCTCCGGGGTCTGATATTCCCGGGCTTCCCGCATCCGATACCAGCGCAATATTCTTACCTTGAAGCAACTGTTCTATGAGGTAATTGCCCTTTACTATTTTGTTATGCTCATAGTAGCTGACAAGAGGTTTTTTTATCTCAAAGTGATTTAAAAGCTTGATTGTCTGCCTGGTATCCTCTGCAGCTATAAAGTCAACTTCCTTTAGGGTGTTTATTGCTCTGAAAGTTATATCCTGCAGGTTTCCAATGGGTGTTGCTACCAAATATAGTTTACCCTTCTCGCTATCGCTCAATTTGTGTTTCCTCTTCTCTTCCATATATTTTGTTTATCTCATCCGAGTAAGTTCCGTCTGAGTTATATACATACAGTGGTTCCATTACCTTCAGTTCAGGGTTGCCCCCTCTGTTTCCCTTAATCAGCAGCATGTTTGGCTTCTTCCCGGGCTTTGGGTGTACCAGCCTTAAATACTTGGGCTCAATTCCGTTGTTTCTCATTGAGCATATTATATCAGCAAGTCTTTCGGGCCTATGCACCATTGCAAGCTGGCCACCCGGCACCAATAACGCCGCAGCCGCACTTACAACATCCTCCAGACTGCATAATATCTCATGTCGGGAAATTGCCTTGCTATCCATGGGATTTACCAGCCCGCAGCCTTTATTTGTGTAAGGCGGATTGGAAACTACCACATCGAAACTGGATTTACCGAAATATCGGGGATACAACTTAATGTCCCCTTGAATTATCTCAAGCCTGTCCGAAAGTTCGTTTAGGAGCACGCTTCTGGACGCCATCTCAGCCATTTCTTCCTGAATCTCCAGGCCTACAATCTTGGCTGCCTTTGTTTTTCCTGCCAGAAGCACCGGTATTATCCCCGTTCCCGTTCCTACATCAAGAACTTTGCTGTTTCTTTTAACATCAGCAAAATCAGACAGTAAAACCGCATCCACTCCAAAGCAGAATTTTTCTGTATTTTGTATTAGCTTTAAACCATGGAGCTGAAGATCGTCAATACGCTCTTTATCTCTGATAGTAACCAAAAGTACACCTCTTATTATAATTTTATCCCTGAAAAAAGGGCCAAATAAAGGATGACCCTTTATCTGACCCTTATTGCCTCAAACTTATTTCTGTTGAGGAGCATCTACAGGACATACGTTTGCACATGCACCACATTCTATACAAGTATCCTCATCAATTACATAAACACTATCTCCAGCAGTTATGCATGATACAGGACACTCTGATTCACATGCCCCACAGCTAATACAAGCATCAGTTATTGAATATGCCATTTTTAAACACCTCCTAAATATTAAGGAAAACAAATATATTACTATTTGCTTTTCGCTACTATTTTACCATCTATTATACTGATTGACAAACTATTTTACCATCTATTTTAATCTTCCAGTTGTTTAAGGGCTTCGAAGTCTATATCGTTGTCATAGCTGGTTGCGGCATCCTTTATTACCTTTATTTCTCCATCTTTGAAATTATACACTCTCAGGTCGGATTCATTACCAACGTCCAGTTTGACTTTAAGAATTTCCTTTAATAATACTACCTCAACAACAGTTCCCTGTCCTTCAGGAGTTTCAACTATAGCACCAACCTTAGGGACTCTGGCAAGCAAATCCTCATATGCTTCCTGCTCATATTTAAGACAGCACATAAGTCTTCCACAAGTACCTGAAATCTTGGTTGGATTCAGGGATAACGATTGTTCTTTTGCCATTTTTATTGAAACAGGTTGGAATTCTCCTAAAAATGATTTGCAGCAAAGGACTCTGCCACAAATTCCTATTCCACCCATCATTTTCGATTCGTCTCTTACACCGATCTGGCGAAGCTCTATCCTGGTTTTAAAAACTGATGCCAGATCCTTTACTAACTCTCTGAAATCAACTCTTCCATCTGCTGTAAAATAAAACAAAACTTTGTTGTTATCAAATGTATACTCTACATCAATAAGCTTCATTTCCAATTTGTGATCGCTGATTTTTTGCAGACATATGCTAAATGCATCTTTTTCTTTTTTGTCATTTTCCTGTGCATGGGTAACATCTTCTTCAGTTGCTATCCTAATAACTTTTTTAAGGGGAGCAACTATTTCAGACTCCTCAACATCTCTGTTTGGAACAACAACCAATCCGAATTCTATTCCCCTTGCAGTTTCAACTATGACATTCTGGTTCAGATCTATCACTAGTTCGCCGGGATCAAAATAGTATATCTTGCCTGCTTTTTTAAACCTAACTCCTACAACCTTTACCATCTATAAAGTTCCTTTCTATAATACATAAACAGTTTACGTATTATTTGCCTGTTTAATTTTCATAAGCATAACTTCTATGGCAAGCTGGAAATTGGCATTGCTGTCCAAGCCCTTACGGGCATCCCAGACCGCCTGTATGCATTTTAAAACATGTGAAAAGGATAGTCCCACATTCCTAATAATCATATCTTTTTTATCTGAATTTATCAATAGACTTGTTTCACCAGTCTCCTTGTAAATTAGTAAATCCCTGAAATACAGTAGTATTACGTGCAGTACATAGTTTACCCTGTCGTTATTTTTTTCAAACGTTTCATAAAACTTAAATAAGTCGACGTCTCTCGCTGATACGAGTTTTGATGTAAACTCCAGTACTTCTTCTCTCAATTCAAGGTAATGTGACGACTCTGCCAGTTCCAATGCCGTACCTGCCACACCGTCAGCATAGGAAACAATAAATTCCCAGTCAGGTTTTCTGAGCCCATAGTTTGACTCAAGAATCTCCATAATGTCTTCTGGGGACAATCTGTTGAAAAGTATTCTCTGGCATCTTGAACGTATAGTTTGGGCAACTGCCGCCGAGGACCGAACTGTAAGTATAAACACTACATACGGAGGCGGTTCTTCCAGAGATTTAAGTAATGCGTTTTGGGCTTGAATGGTCATAGCATCAGCATCGTTTATTACAATTACCTTGTATTGGGAGTATAGAGGTCTTATAACAAGTCCCTTTAATATATTTCTTATTTCCTCGACGCTGATGCTTTTATCTTTTTGAATTATTTCCTGAAAATCCGGGTTTGAGGCTTCCTTGTACAACTGACAGGATTTGCATCCCCCACACGGGAATTGCTCCTCACTGCACATAAGCATTGAGGCAAATTTTAGTGCAGTATCCCTTTTTCCGACTCCATCCGGGCCTTCAAATATATATGCATGGCTTACATTATCTTTTTGTACTGCAGTTCTTAATGCGGATAGTATTCTTTGGTGCCCTAACATTTTGCCTCCGTAATGTCATAAAAACAAGTCAAGTATCAATCCCCTGATATCATCAAGTTTTTTAAGTATACTAATGTTGTCCTTTTGTGATTTAAGTACTTCATTTGTAAGCTCAATAAGTTCTTCATTGATTTTTTTAATAATTGCATAAACTCTGTGCCTTCCTCTTCTATCCAGGAAGTTTTTTTTCATAAAACTATGTGAATGAGAAACCGCCTCATCAAGAAATTCTGATATCAACTGCTTGTAAACCTTCAATTCCCTGATGTCAGCCTTTTTCCCAAGTTTTTTACCCTGACTCTCTATTTTATCAGCAAGTACTTTAACCTTCTCTTCGTAATTTTTGGTTTCAAGTTTTTTGAGCTGATATGAAAAAGATGCATCTCTCTCATTTCTTATGGTCCTTTCATCTCTGCCGGGCAAAGGAGAAATATTTGCACGGTTGTCGGACGAATCCTGTATCTTGATGGGAATTGGAATCACCTTCTTATAGCATATTTTAAACCTTGTGGAATTTCTCTACGTC
>JAEZIU010000001.1 GCA_023436485.1 Bacillota bacterium
GTCTATACGTCTAACTATCCCAGTTGCTTTCAAAGTATATTACCTCCTTAATAGGTTATTTTAGTCTTATTATTGTTTTGTTGATGATTTTTTATACATAATTGGTAGTACAATTAGATGCCAACCATTTTCTAGGTATATTTTAGTAGTTAAAAAAAGGACTGCATGCACATTATTAGTTGTGCATGCAGTCCTTTGCATTTTTTTTAAAAATTAGTGTATATTAGTATGATTATTTATAAAGGGTTTTATCAATTTTTGCTAAAGCATCTTCATCTTTTTTAAGCGGGAATTCTTTCTTCCAGCTGTCTAATTTCTTTGTTAAGAATTCATCGTTAAATCTGCTATTCAGGATTGTTGACTTTATTTTTTCTTTAACATCATCAAACTTTGTTACATCTCTTTTTCCGAACTTTATTACATGAAACCCGTATGAAGTTTCAACAATACCGGTATCTCCTGCCTTGTGGTTAGCAAATGCCCAGTCTTCGAACTGTGACACCATTTCACCCTTACCAAAGGTATAAACACCTTTGTTATTTACAGTTCCGTCTTGACCCTTATCATCGGAGTTCTTCTCGGCAAGTGCCTGTATGTCAGCACCTTCCTGTATTTGCTTCAGAAGGTTGTCTGCCTTTTCCTTAGCTTCTTTCTTCTTACCTTCAGTGAAGGCTGCACCTGTTTGCAAATCCTGTGTAGCAACGAGTATATGTGTTACAGTTACTTTATCATAGTCAGCTTTATGCTCATCATATTGCTTCTTAATTTCATCGTCTGTTATTTTAACTTTGTTTTTTTCACTCTCAATGTATTTCTGTGACAAAACAAGCTCTTTATAAACTTCTTTGTAGTCTGCCAGAGATACGCCATAATCATTTTTTAACTGTTTTTCAGCTTCTGCTCTGTTTCCGCCTGCATTTTGAATTCTTTGATCGATAGCTTTATCTATGTTATCCAAGTCTGCCTTTTCAAGCTTGATACCGGCTTCTTTTGCCTTTATCAGCTGGATTTTGATTTCCTGGATACTATCGAGTGTAGCTTTCTTGATCTGTTCTTTTGCTGTACTTCCTTGGTACTTCTGATTCCAATCAAACTTTGTAGGATCTGCACTTTGTGCATTCTGAAGGAATGAGTTCATGTTAAACTTTGACAATACCAGATATTCCTGTTTTGTAATACTTTGATCTCCTACTTTTCCAACATCTCCTGAAGACATACTAAAAATAACGACTACAACTATTGCTGCAACTACCAGTATAGCCGCAATAATTCCTATAATCAGCCCTTTTGATGTCTTTTTTACTTTAGCGTTTTCGTTTTCCAAAGGTAATCTCTCCCCATATTTTTATTCAAAACCTAATTTGTAACCTGAATTTTACAAATTACTTTCGATTATAATTATATTCAATTATACATTAGACTGCAATTTAATAATGTATTGTAACAAAATCTTAATATTTGCCAAATTTTCTCTGATTGGTGAATTTATCAATTTAAATGATAAATAAGGGTTGCTGCTTGCATTAAGCATGATCCTTCTAGGGTACTTATCCATAAGCACTCCAAGATATTGAGACACTGTTGAAGCTGATTTCCGTAATTGAAACAGTATTGTATCCTCCTTCTGTGAAATGCCAACAAAGCCGCACTCCACAGCAAGTGCCTTGATATACGCAATGTCCATTAGATTTTCAACTTCTTCCGGAATATCTCCGTACCTGTCTATTAATTCATCTCTTAAATCAATTACATCTTCTTCATTTAGTATTGCGGCAATTTTCTTGTACATATCAATTTTTTGCTCTTCTGAACTTATATATTCATCATCAATATATGCATTAACATTCAAGTCAACTGCCATTTCCTCGTCAGTAGTTCGCACTTCTTTGCCACTCAGTTCCTGAACCGCTTCATCCAGCAGCTTGCAGTACATTTCATAACCAACTGTTTCCAGATGACCGTGTTGTTCCGGCCCCAGCAGGTTTCCCGCTCCTCTTATTTCAAGATCCCGCATGGCTATTCTGAAGCCAGAACCGAATTCAGTAAATTCTTTTATAGCCTGGAGTCTTTTTTCCGCTACCTCCGACAGAACCTTGTCCTTTTTATATGTGATGTAGGCGTATGCAAGCCTGTTGGATCTTCCAACCCTTCCTCTAATCTGATAAAGTTGGGACAAGCCCATTCTGTCTGCATCTTCCACAATAATCGTATTAACATTTGGCATATCAAGCCCCGACTCTATAATGGTAGTACAGACAAGTACATCATATTCCCCGTTTATAAAACCGTACATTACATCTTCAAGTTCTTTTTCATTCATTTGTCCGTGTGCAACCGCTACTCTGGCTTCGGGAACCATTGTCCTGATTTCCTGTGCTTTTAAGTCAATACCCCTTACCCGGTTGTACATATAAAAAACCTGACCGTCTCTCGCCATCTCACGGATTATACCATCACGGATAAGCTCCATATTATACTCCATAACATAGGTCTGAACAGGGTATCTTTCTTCCGGTGGATCTTCCAGAACACTGATATCCCTTATTCCAACCAGCGACATGTGAAGTGTTCTCGGAATCGGCGTAGCTGTCAATGTCAGTACGTCAACATTTGGCTTTAATGTTTTAAGCTTTTCTTTGTGGGTTACTCCAAAGCGTTGTTCCTCATCGACTACCAAAAGCCCAAGATCCTTGAATTCAATATCTTTTTGCAGAAGCCTGTGTGTACCAATGAGTATATCTGTATTTCCTGCCTTGACGGATTTTACAATTTTCTTCTGTTCCGCTGGCGACCTAAATCTGCTCATTACATCCACGGTTACCGGGAAGTCGCTCATCCTCTTCTTAAAATTTTCGTATAGCTGCTGAGCTAGAATAGTAGTAGGTGCAAGGTATGCTACCTGCTTTCCATCCATTACCGACTTGAATACAGCCCTTATTGCGACTTCCGTTTTGCCGTAGCCTACATCTCCGCAAAGGAGTCTGTCCATTAGCCTTTCCGACTCCATATCCTTTTTAATTTCATCAATACACTTGAGCTGGTCGTCGGTTTCCTGATATGGGAACAGCTCCTCAAACTGTCTTTGCCATACTGTGTCTTCACAGAAGGAATGACCTTTTGCAGACTGCCTTTGTGCATAAAGCTTAATAAGCTCAGCCGCAAGCTGCTGCAGAGACTCCTTTACACGGCTTTTTGTTTTGGCCCATTCAGTTCCTCCAAGCTTATTGACCCTGGGCGTTTTGCCCTCAGATCCAATGTATTTTTGGAGCAAATCCAGCTGGTTAGTTGGAATGTAAAGGAAATCCCCCTCCTGATACCGGATTTTAAGATAATCTCTTTTAACTTCACCTACGCTGAGCTTTTCTATACCTATATATTGGCCTATTCCGTGAGCCTGATGCACAACAAAGTCACCAACATTGAGGTCAGAAAACGCCTTTATTTTATTGCCTGTCCTCTTTGCCTTTGCCTTTTTTATCCTTTTATCCTGTCCGAATACCTCAATATCACTTATTACAACAAAGGCCGCCGTAGGGTATTCAAACCCTTTTTGCAGGCTGCCGTGAGTTACGACAACCTCTCCGTTCTGTATCCTATACTCAGGATTATCTTTGTAACTTGACATTATTTCATTGGTTGCTAGAGTTTCAACTAACCTGTGACCTCTGCCACTTGGGCCTGAAAGAACTATAATTTTATATTCTTTTTTTCTAAGCTGTCCTATGTCGTCTACAAGCAAATCTACATGGTTTTGGTAAGAGTTTCCTGACTTACAGGGTATTGATATCTGATTAAAGGGCCTCATCAGAGAATTGTTGGATGAAATAGCAGATAACGTTACTGTCCTCATATTCAAAATACGATCTACTATGGAGTCTATGGAAAATTCCCATTTTGCGCCATTAGGCAGGATACCGCCCTTCTCCAGCATACTCTTTGCAAGTTCTTCATGTTCAAGCTCGACATTCTCAATTCTCTGGGTTATTCTCAGGGTTTCATCCAGTATGATTATTGATTCACGCTCAACGTAGTCTATTACAGAAGCAGGAGTTTCTAAAACATATGGAAGATACCTGTCAATTCCCGGAAAATAATGGTGTTCAATCAGGTTATCTACATCTTCCTCAACACGCTTTGTTATGTTCTTAATGCCTTCACTGTTACCCTTCTGCTTCAACTTTTTAACATAGACTGCCAAGTCATTTTTTATCTTTGAAATTATTGATTCCTTTGAGATTTCCTTGTAAACTACATCTCTTGCAGGAGCAATTCTACACTCTTCAATTGAATTTGTAGATCGCTGTGTTGTTTCATCAAAGTGCCTGATAGAATCAACTTCAGTATCAAATAGTTCAATACGCACAGGATGTTCGCGGTTAACCGCAAAAATATCTATAATTCCTCCGCGGACAGCAAACTGGGCTTTGCCCTCTACAGTTTCAACTCTTTCATAACCATACAAAACAAGCTTCGAGACCAGTTCATCAAGATCTATCTGTAACCCTACAGAGAAATCGATAACTCCTCCTCTAAAGAGTTCAACAGGTGAGATCATCTGTATAAGTGCTTCGGCGGACATTACAATCATCTTGTAGTTTCCCTCTAAGCACCTCAACAAAGTTTTTGTCCTCTGATATAAAATATCGTTGCTTCTGGCTTCCACATTATATAGCATAGTCTCTTTAGGAGGGTAATACAGCACATCATCGCCAAGGAAAAACGAAAAATCCTCATAAGTCCTTCTAGCCTGCATTTCATTGTATGTTACATACAGTCCTCTTTTCTGCAAATGAGTACACAAGGAATATATCATATGCACCTTTTGTGAATCTGACGGCCCGATAACCGATACAGGCCCTTTTCCCTCCCGCACATTTGTTAGAAGGGTATTATATTCATCTATTTTCAAGAGAGGATCTGTAAAAAAGTTCATTTCTGCAACCTCCGGCTGTAATTATTTATTAAAGTTGTTCATTGCCTTTTCCGGCCCGCTTTTTGCTATCATTATTGCCGCCTGTGCTGCTTTTTCAACACTTTGATCAATTACCTGCCTATCCTGTTTCGAGAATTTACTCAGGACATAATCAGCCAGATCCCATTTTTCCGGTGCTCTGCCGATACCGATTCTCACTCTGGGAAACATGTCATCCTGCAACTGGTATATTATGGACTTCATGCCATTGTGTGTGCCTGAACTGCCTTTGGGTCTTACTCTTATTTTGCCCGGTTCAAGATCAATATCATCATATATCACTATTAGTCTTTCGATAGGCAGCTTGTACCATTCAACTATTTCCCTGACACTTTCCCCACTCAGGTTCATAAAAGTCTGGGGCTTTAAGAGAATAGTTCTGACACCATCTATCTCACCTTCTCCGTATACCGCCTTAAAACCGATTTTGGAGAGCTTTATGTTGTACTTGGATGAAATATAATCTATAGTATCAAAACCAACGTTATGCCTTGTATTTTCGAATTTAGTGCCGGGGTTACCAAGCCCTACAAAAAGATATACATCTCCCATGCGCTGCCTCCTGTCATTTGCATATAATATATTCATGCCTAAAAGGGCGGTTCCTAAAAAGAACCGCCCCGGAAAATCAATTTCAAATATATAGGTTATATCTGAGTAAACAATGTACTTATTGATATATCTCCATATATTCTCTCTATAGCTTCTGCAAATACTCCGGCTACTGACAATGACTTAATCTTGTCAATTTTCTTTTCTTCGCTTAGTGTTATAGTATTTAATGTAACCAACTCTTTTATTGCTGATTCACTAATCCTCTGAATAGCAGGACCTGAAAGTACACCATGTGTACAGCTTGCGTATACTTCCTTTGCGCCAGCCTCTATCAGAGCATTTGCTCCATTGACAATAGTTCCCCCGGTATCAATCATATCATCAACAAGGATTACTTTTTTATTTCTTATGTCACCTATTATATTCATTACTTCTGAAACATTTGCCTTAGGACGTCTCTTATCGATAATAGCCAGCGGACAATCCAGTCTTTCAGCAACTTTTCTGGACCTTGTAACACTGCCTACGTCAGGAGAAACAACTACAACATCCTCCATACTTTCAAATTTTTCCTTGAAGTATTCAGCAATAATAGGAAGACCCAGAAGATGATCCACAGGTATATCAAAAAATCCCTGTATCTGTGGAGCGTGCAAATCCATAGTAAGTATTCTGTCTGCTCCGGCTATTGTTAAAAGATTTGCAACAAGTTTGGCGGAAATAGGATCTCTTGCCCTTGCCTTTCTATCCTGTCTGGCGTACCCAAAGTACGGTATAACAGCTGTAATTCTACCTGCTGAAGCTCTTTTTACGGCATCAATCATAACCAAAAGCTCCATGAGGTTATCATTTATCGGCTGGCAAGTGGATTGAATGATAAACACATCTGAACCTCTTACTACTTCACCGATATTAACAGCTGTTTCTCCGTCACTAAACCTTCCAACGTTCGCAATACCTACGGGTATTCCAATTTTTTCAGCTATTTCATCAGCTAGTTGTTTGTTGGAATTTCCTGTAAATATTTTAATATCCTTTCCGTGCAGATTCATTTCAATTCTCCTTTTTATTACATTTGTATTGTTGTGTGTTTATTTTCGCTTTAAATCCTTCTTTGTAACCCAATCCTGCTTTACTGTCTGCCTTTGACGTGCTATTGCCAGAGAATTTTCAGGTACTTCCTCCGTTATGGTGGAACCTGCGGCAATATACGCATCGTTTTTTACAACAACAGGCGATACAAGATTTACATTACATCCTATAAATGAAT
>JAEZIU010000025.1 GCA_023436485.1 Bacillota bacterium
TCAATGTTCCTTTTGCTATAGCCGATGCTACTTCTCTCACTGAAGCAGGCTACGTAGGTGAAGATGTAGAAAATATACTTTTAAGGCTTATACAGGCTGCGGATTATGACATTGAAAAGGCTGAAAAGGGAATTATCTACATTGATGAAATAGACAAGATTGCAAGGAAATCGGAGAACCCTTCCATCACCAGAGATGTTAGTGGTGAAGGTGTTCAACAGGCTCTTTTGAAGATCTTGGAAGGAACGGTGGCTTCAGTTCCCCCACAGGGAGGAAGGAAGCACCCACACCAGGAGTTTATACAAATAGATACAACAAATATTTTGTTTATATGCGGTGGTGCTTTTGACGGAATAGACAAGATAATACAAAATAGAATAGGTAAGAAATCATTAGGCTTTGGCGCAAAAATAGAAAGCAACAAGGACAAGGATGTAGGACAATTCCTGAAAGACATACTGCCTCAGGATTTGCTGAAATTCGGGCTTATACCTGAGTTTGTAGGAAGACTTCCAATAGTTGTAACTCTTCAGTCTCTTGATAAAAACGCTCTTGTTCAAATACTTACCGAACCAAAGAATGCTTTAGTAAAGCAGTATCAAAAGTTATTTGAAATGGATGATGTTATCCTGGAAATACAAGATGAGGCTTTGGAGCTTATTGCTGAAAAGGCAATAGAGCGAAACACCGGAGCGAGAGGGCTGCGTGCCATTCTTGAAGAAGCAATGCTTGGGGTAATGTATGACATCCCTTCAATGACGAATGTTGAGAAATGTATTATAGGGAAGGAAGTGATAGCGGAACATTCAGAACCTGAAATGATTCTAAATGAAAACCGCAAATCGCTAAAGAAAGCCGGAGCCAAAAAAACAAGAGTTAAGAAGGAATCTGTTTCCTGATTCTAACTAAAACAGGCAGGACATATGTGTTAGTAAACGCATATGTCCTGCTTTTTTATTTTCAAATTTTATCATATTTTTTGGATAAAATAAAACTTGTTGCCAATAATATCTTTATAGAAATGATCCAAGTTTAAGGAGGATATGATGTTTACGACAACTTTGTTTATTATACAGTTCTTCTTCTCAGTTGTTATTGGAATATATTTTTTATCTCTTCTAAAGAACCAACAAGGAAATAAAAGTGCAATAGATAAGGAGTCAAAAAAAGAACTGGAAAAGCTAAGAAGAATGAGAGATATTCATCTTACAGAACCTTTATCGGAAAAGACAAGGCCTGCAACCTTATCAGACATAGTAGGACAGGAGCAGGGGCTAAAAGCACTCAGAGCTGCTCTGTGCGGAATGAATCCACAGCATGTGATAATATACGGGCCTCCCGGAGTAGGTAAAACAGCTGCAGCCAGAGTAATCCTGGAAGAAGCTAAAAAGAACAGCATGTCGCCTTTCAGAAAAGAAGCAAAATTTGTAGAAATGGATGCAACGGCATTAAGATTTGATGAAAGAGGAATTGCAGATCCACTGATAGGCTCGGTTCATGACCCCATATATCAGGGAGCCGGGGCTTACGGTGTTGCAGGAATACCTCAGCCCAAGCAGGGTGCGGTTACTAAAGCACATGGAGGAATCCTTTTTATTGATGAGATAGGTGAACTTCATCCCATACAAATGAATAAGCTTCTAAAAGTTCTGGAAGATCGGAAGGTATTTCTGGAGAGTGCGTATTACAGTGCTGAGGATAACAATATACCATCTCATATACATGATATTTTCCAAAAGGGCTTGCCAGCTGACTTCAGATTGGTAGGGGCCACTACGAGAACACCTGATGAAATACCGGCAGCAATAAGGTCAAGATGCGTTGAGATACATTTCAGATCCTTACGTGCTGATGAAATTTTCAAGATATGTGAAAATGCAGCAGTAAAAGGAGGGTTCGTCCTTAAACCCGGGTGCAGCGAACTTGTAGCAAGATATGCACAGAATGGAAGAGATGCAGTCAATATTATTCAGATAGCCGGTGGTGTTTCTATGGTAGAGAACAGGAGCACTATTGATATAAAAGACATAGAATGGGTTATAGAGTTCGGTCACTACAGCCCCAGAATTGAAAAGAAGGTAAGTCCGGTAAACCAGATAGGCTGTATCAACGGGCTGGCTGTTTTTGGGGACAGTACCGGAATGGTTATAGATGTTGAGGTAACAGCAATACCGGTTGAAAACGGAGCGGGAAATATAAGAATAACAGGCATTGTAGAAGAAGAGGAAATGGATAACAGGGGCCATAAGCTCAAAAGGACAAGTTCAGCCAAGGCTTCTGTTGAAAATGTTTTAACTGTATTAAGAAAATATATGGGTGTTGATTTTAAAAATTATGAAATACACTTGAATTTTCCGGGAGGTATTCCTATTGATGGGCCTTCTGCAGGAATCGCTATCGCAACAGCTGTTTACTCTGCGGTCAAAAATATACCTGTAAGCGGAGAATTGGCAATGACGGGAGAAATATCAATCAAGGGAAAAGTAAAGCCTGTTGGAGGCGTTGTGGCTAAAGTAGATGCTGCTAAAGCCGCAGGTATAAAAAAGGTGTTTATTCCGAAAGATAATTATCAGGAGATATTCGAAGATATGGATATCGACGTTATACCGGTTGAAAATATCGGTGAAGTTATGAAGGCAGTATTTGATATTGATCTGGTAGAAAAAAAGGACGAAACAGTTCCAAGTGGTTCCGCACCGATTACGGTGCTTACTGCACAAGGAACATAGGCATTTTTAACAGCATGTGTAATTTGAATCAGCTTACGTGATATCGGCCAATACAATTTGAAACGCCCAAAGCCCTGTTCCCCATAGGGAGGAACAGGGCTTTGGGCATCCTATTAATAAATCATCTTCATAAATTTCCGCGTAGTGAAAAAGTAAAATATCCCATAGAACACCACGAAGGTAATAATTGCAGTTAGGGCAGGAACAGTAAGACTGAGGCCCATAAACTCTCTCAGTACATCAATTGCAAAGAGACTGTGAATAATACCAATTATCAGAGGCAGTATCAGTGACAAGCCTACCTGGGTGGAAACTGATTGACGGATTTCTTTTCTTGTCATGCCTATTTTTTTTAGTATTCCATATTTTTGCTTGTCGGCAAGACCTTCACTCAATATTTTAAAATACATTATACTACCTGTCGCAAAAATAAATACTATTGACATAAATGAGCCCAGGAAGTAGAACAAGCCCATAAAGGAATATAACCCCTCGTAATTTAATACATAACTTGCAAATAGCGCGTTTTGTGGTAGTAGTTTGCTAATATTATCTGATAAATCCTGTGATTTCTCAGCATCAGACACTATCATACCGTGAAAAGTCTCCGGTTTATGTCCCACGGATAACTTATCATATTGCCGGTCTGAAACTACCAGACAGTCACTAAGACCGACGGAACCGTTGCCGAACAAAGGTGTTTTTAAAACCTTTAAAATTTTATAACCGCTATTTCCGGAATGTACTGCATCTTCTTTGTTTTCCAATAAGCATTGTACCCCTTCTTCGGAATATGAATTCAAGGTTAATGTTCCGGAAGCCCTTGCTAAAAGTGCCTCGGTATCTGATACAGGAGAATATATAGGTATTTTGTCAGGGTAATACTTTTTTAGTTTTTTGGTGAGCTTGTCAAAATCAGAATATTTTATTACAGTCATAATATTTGTTCCGGTCACAAAACCTTTATTCATTTTTGATTTAACTTTGATATACTCAATATTTTCATTTAGAAGGAGCTTATGCTTTGAGGAATTAATCTCCTTGATAACCTTGTCATTGACTTTATTATCTCTATCAACATAAGAGAATGAGTAGGGGAAATTAATATATCGCGTCTCTTCCACATAGTATTTCAAGGTAAGCGAGGTTCCGAAGGCAGATATTGTCGTAGCAGTCATTATCGCCAGCATTGCAAGGCTTCTATAGTTTGCTTTGATTCTGAAGGAGATATTACTAATGCTTATCAGACGGACTCCTTTGTAAAGAATACTTTTGTTACCCGACAAGTATTTAGTAATTGCAGGCAGAAGTGCTCCGAATAGCCAGTAGGTACCTATAACTACCAGTATAACTACAAAAAGTTCCATCAGAGGGTTTTTGCTGAGACGGTATCCAATTGCAATAATAATAACTGAAAGGATGGCTCTGACAAGTTTTAATTTTGGTTCAGACTCATCTTTTGATGAGTCTTTTAGCAAATCAATTAGTTTGCTTCTGGAAATGGATATAAAACTGTTTACCGATGTTATTATGAATATTGCTCCAAATACAATAAGCAACTCCTTTATACCCTTAAGGGGAATTACAAAACCAATGGATACGTTTAGGAGAGCAACTTTGGCTACTGCCATCAGAAACAACCTGGAAAACAAAATTCCTACACCAAGTCCCGCAACTATGGACGCTAATCCTGAAAAAAGGCTTTCAATGGCAAATATGCGACCTATTTTCCTTGTACTGATGCCCATCAAAGTATATATGGCGATTTCCTTTTTTCTCTGCTTTAAAAAGAATGAACTGGAGTACCAAATGAAGAAAAAAAGGAATACAACCATTATAAAAGAAGTTACGGATGACGCTATTTGTGCTGATTGGATAGCATCACGTGCACTTAGAAAGTCAGGACTGTATTTTAGCACCATAAAGTCGTAATAGACAGCTACCGAAAATACCATTACGGCCAGATAAAAACCATAGGATCTGAGATTTGATTTAAACATCTTTATAGCGATACTAAAGGAGTTCATTTGAATTTGCACCTCCCATAGCTCCGAGCATGTCAAGAATCTGATGGAATAATTCCTTTCTATCCCTTGTTTTATCGATTCTGGCATGAATGGCCCCATCCTTTAAAAACATAATCCTGCTGCAATAGCTGGCCGCAAAAGCATCATGTGTAACCATTATTATAGTTGTCCCAAATTCCTCGTTGAGTCTTCTGAAACATTCCAGTATTCCCGCAGACGATTTGGAATCCAGAGCACCTGTAGGCTCATCGGCAAAAATTACCGAAGGATTCATAATCAATGCCCTTGCGGCAGCAGCCCTCTGCTTTTGTCCTCCAGAAAGCTGATATGGGCGTTTTGGCAATTGCTCCCCAATACCGAAGAAATCAGCCAATTCATTTACCTTTGAGATTATCTTCTTATGATGAACTTTGTTCAAGGCGAGAGGGAGTGCAATATTATCCATTACAGTCATGTTATCCAGAAGATTGAAATCCTGAAATACAAAGCCTATTTTATCCCTTCTAAAACGTGCCAGTTCTTCACTTTTTATTTTAAATAAATCTACTCCTTCAAATATGACCTTGCCGGATGTGGGCTTGTCAATTGTTGAGAGCAAATTCAGAAGAGTGGTTTTCCCAGAGCCGGAGGGCCCCATTATTGCTAGAAATTCACCTTTTTCAACCTCAAGATTTATGCCGTTAAGTGCTTGAAACTTCATTCCCTTAGAACCATAATCCTTTTTCAGATCCTGTGTTTGTATAATAGCCATTTTTAATCCTCCAAACTTTAAACATTCATGGTAAACTAACAATAATGATTTTATTAAATAACAGAGAGTTTATCCATAATGCGAGGGTTACATTTTGACACTAAAGGTTATATTTTTGTCACATTGAGATAATCGCTGAATTTACCCAGACTTAACTGGAATTCTGTATATTCACCTTCAACTGAGCTAACGGTTAATCCTATACCAAGTCTTGTAGAAATTTTTTTGGAATAATATAAACCCATGCCAGTGGATTTGGAAGTTTTACGTCCGTTTTTTCCTGTAAAACCCTTGTCAAAGACTCTTGAAATATCAGAAAGAGGTATTCCCATGCCATTGTCCTTAATATGAAGAACCACGGTTTTGTCAGTTTCTTCGGCAAATATCTCTACCTTTCCGTCCTGTTGTACATATTTACTTGCATTGTTTAAAATCTGCTCAAGGATATAAACTATCCATTTTTCATCCGTAGTGACTGTAAAATCCAGTTTTCCGGTAACAATCTCAATGTTTTTTGCCATCAGAAAGTATGCATTGATTTTTATAGCCTCACCTACTGACTTTTTCAGGCTGAATTGGGTTGCCGTGTGATCTTCCTGATAATGGGCCGCACGTCCGGCATACAAAACCTGGTTCACAAGAAATTTGATTCGCTCAAGTTCTGCTTTGAACTTTCTGGAAAACTCTATATCAGAATTATCTGAATTTTCAAGCATAAGTTCAGCAACGGAAATGGGAAGCTTTATTTCATGCACCCATCTGGTTATATAATTATTCAACTCATCCAGATCGTTTTTATACACACTGACAAGCTCCAGATTTTCAGACGTTTTTTGTGAAACAATGTCCCTGACAAGCTCGGAATAATAGCTGTTATCCTCGGGAAGAAAATAGTCTACAGTGGAATTTGAATCCAGACATTTTCTTAAATTCCCAAACTTTCTTTTTTCGCTAAGGAACCCGTATATAAAGAAGGCAAAGAAGATTATAAGCATAAGCAGGTCAAGATAGAGGATATCCGCAGTACTTTTCTCCAGATTGGTGCTGGCTAGAAGTACACTGTTTATTACAAGAATAAGAGCCCACTGGCATAAGATACTTCTTAAGTTACTTCTTATATATTCAGTGATTTTCATATAACTATATACCCCTGTCCCTTTTTGGTTTCAATATAATCTTCCAAACCCAGGTCGGCAAGCCTGCCACGAAGTCTATTTATGTTAACAGTCAGAGTATTATCATTTACATATTGATCATCATCCCATAGAAGCTTCATAATACTTTCTCTGGATACAATCCTGCCTTTGTTACTCATTAGTAATCTTAGTATCTTCATTTCGTTCTTTGTCAGCTCTGACTTAGAATCCCCGTAAATAACAGAGCTTTCACCCATATTGAGAATAAGTCCTCTATGTTCAATATAATCATGGTCTGATGTGGTGTAATCATATGCACGGCGGAGAATGGCCTGTATTTTAGCAATCAAAATCTGCATAGAGAAGGGTTTTGCGATATAGTCATCCGCTCCTGTATTGACAGCCATAATTATATCCATGTTGGTATCCCGAGAGGAAAGGAAAATTACAGGTACTTTGGAGATTTCCCTTATTTTACTGCACCAATAAAAGCCGTCGTAGCAAGGAAGATTTATATCCAAAATTACAAGCTGAGGTTTGATTCTACTGAAATCATCAATGATGTTTTCGAAATTGACTGCTGAATCCGCACTAAAGCCCCACTTTTTAAGACCTTCTATTATTTGTGAACATAATGCGCTGTCATCCTCCACAAGCATTATTGTATGCATATTTCATTACCTCCATGGAATAAATTCTTCTTTATTATAGCATGAAAAAAGAAACTATGTTCTTTTACTAAAAAAAGTGTTAGAATATCAAGAGCAAATTTCTATTATTTCATATCGAAAGGAATATACATGAAGAAAAAAACTATAGCATCGGTAGCATCAATAATAACTGCTGCTTTTGTGGTTTTCGGTGGCTACATCTATCAAGACGGAAATAAAACAGGAGTTAATGATAAACCAAGTACATATAGCAGTATTCAGACGTTAGAAAAACTAGAGTTTCCAGATTCTATACTTGACGTAGCAGGAGAGGGCATTGAACCTTTTGGCTATATAAATGCCACTGTAACAAAGGTTACGGATGGTGACACTTTTCGTGCGAAATATAAAAACAAGGAATACAAGGTTAGAATGCTTGACATAGATACTCCCGAATCAGTTAAATCAGGTGTTGATCCACAACCTTTTTCAGGTGAGGCATCAGATTTAACTAAAGAAACTCTTACAAATGAGGAGGTAAAGCTGATTTTTGAAGAGGACACTACCGACCAATACGGCAGACTTCTTGCTCATGTAGTTCTTGAGGACGGAAGCTTTTACAGTGCCATGATGGTAAACGAAGGCTACGCTATTTCAGTTTTTTATAGTCCAAATACCCTTATGAAGTCCTTTTACAACAAGCTTCAGAATGATGCTATTAAAGAGGGGAAGGGCTTTTGGGATCTGCCTGATAATGAACGCCCTTTTGTTAAAGACAAAAAGGGGAAATATATAGCATCCTACAAAAATAGTAAATAGCAATAGCAATTAATCGAAATTTCACAAAATTTGGGACTTAAGTACTATTATATTGGTAAAATTATTCTATATATTGTATAAGGATTTTTTGGTAATATAATAGTGAACATTAGCATTTCTCCTTTTTAGGGGCATGGAGCCCGTAGGCTCCATGTTTTTTTGTGCCCTTTTTTTAAAATTCAATAAATAAGTAAACATAAAGTACGAACTTTCATATTATGTACTATGACATTAAAATGGTATGTAATAGGAGGCATTTATGAACAGATTGAGAAGCCCGGTTGCATGGGCAGCCTTTGTTGCTGTAGTATTGTTTGTACTGAAAACCTTTAACCTTCTTGCACCTATAGGCTTGAGTGAGGATAGTTTTAAGGAATTGACAACCCTTATTTTTGCTGCATTAGCGGCTTTTGGTATTTTTAACAACCCCACGAACAAAGACTCATTCTAGCAACTCTTGTACTTCATAAAAAGCTCAAAAAATATCTGCATGAAAGTTTAATGCAGGTATTTTTTTGGCTTTTCCCAGTCCTTGATTATTGAGGATCATTAAGCTATGATAAAATAAAGCATACGAAATCGGAGGAAAATTCATGGATACACTTATACTTGGTATAGAAAGCAGCTGTGATGAAACCGCTGCTTCGGTAGTGAAAAATGGAAGATATATAATGTCAAATGTTATTTCATCTCAAATAGATTTGCATAAAAAGTATGGTGGAGTAGTTCCGGAAATCGCATCAAGAAAACATGTGGAATTGATTATGCCAGTTGTACATCAGGCATTGGAGGAGGCAGGCGTTTCCTTAAAGGAAATTGATGCAATAGGTGTTACCTATGGACCCGGATTGGTAGGAGCTCTCCTTGTGGGGTTGACTGCAGCGAAGGCCATTGCATTTGCTGCCAACAAGCCACTTGTTGGAGTGCATCATATTGAGGGACATATTGCGGCAAACTACTTGCAGGAGCCGGAGTTGGAGCCTCCTTTCATATGTCTTGTAGCCTCGGGTGGACACAGTCATATTGTTCATGTTAAAAGCTACAGCGAATTCGAGATTTTGGGACAGACCAGGGATGATGCCGCCGGAGAGGCATTTGATAAGATTTCCAGAGCTATAGGTCTTGGGTATCCGGGAGGCCCATTAATTGATAAGAATGCACTCACCGGCAACAGTAAAGCAATCCAATTTCCACGTGTAACCTTTGAGGACGGCTCGCTGGATTTTAGTTTCAGTGGTCTAAAAACAGCAGTTTTGAATTACCTCAACAGGATGGAGCAAACCGGGGAGCAGATTAATATTCCTGATGTAGCAGCAAGTTTTCAGCAGGCAGTTGTGGATGTCCTTGTGAGAAATACTATAGCAGCAGCTAAAATGAAAAACATTGATAAGATAGCTTTAGCAGGCGGGGTTGCAGCAAATACACAGCTGCGAAATGACATGAAGGAAAAAGCAGAAAAGCAAGGTATCAAGGTAACGTATCCGGGGTTGATTCTTTGTACAGATAATGCTGCTATGATTGGTTGTGCGGCCTACTATGAATTTATAAACGGAAAAAGAGCAGGGATGGATTTAAATGCCGTTCCGGGACTAAAGTTATCCACAAGTATTTCCAAAGACAAGAATGGTCCCCTTTCACAGTGATATAAGTAAGTAGAACCGTATTACATTTTTTTACACTATTTTTATAATCACCGTTAAACCCTGTAAACTTAGGTGTTGTGGCCTTTGAAGTCTTAAATGTGAATAAAAAACTGTGAATAATTTATAGAATCTGTGGAAACTTGGTAGAACATTTGGGAAATAAGAGTTTGAGACTTGTGGATAATTTTGTGGATAGTGTGGATAAGTTTGTGGTTAACTGTTCTAAAATTCAGGAAATGTAATAGCTAGAAATAAAATACAAGCAGGTGATTACCTGCTTGTTGACATTTTATACTGATTAAAATATTCTGTGACATTTTTTACATAA
>JAEZIU010000276.1 GCA_023436485.1 Bacillota bacterium
TCTTTTTAAATATTCCGGCAAGGCCAAGGCAGCCGAAAGCAAAGATATAGTCAAGAAATACACCAAGGGGATGAAGAGAAAAATGCGTTCCAAGTGCAAACTGTAGAAAACCGTGAACAAGTCCCACAAGAATACCACGCTTTGTACCCCAGCGAATTGAAAAAATAATTATCGGCACCATACTTCCCAGTGTTATAGAACCTCCGTAAGGCATTTCATATTTAATAAAACTGAGAATCTGTGCAAGAGCAATAAAAACTCCTGCCTCCACCAATATTCTGGTAGACATTTTTTCCATAATAGATATCCATTCCTTTCCTTAACGTAATATGTTTATTGAACTCGTATGTTTAAAAAAGATTAACAAATAAAAAATGCCATACCTGATTTAAAACGCAGAGTATGACAAAATAAAATTCCTACGCTGGCATTACCCAGATCAGGTACATGGGTTTTAAGTAAAACATACTTATCTCAGCCGGATATTTTCCAGCTCCCCTTTTATATTCAATTTTTTTAACCAAAGTGATTATAGCAGATAGTAAAAAAACTATCAACCTAAAAAATCGGTTATTATTAAATAATGGCAAACATCGAACAAACGTTTGCATTTACCTTCCGATTTGATATAATAGTAAAAGTGGTATATTCATTCAGAATATAATTAAGAATAAAGGTAAAATATAACATTTATAGAAAAAGGTGCTTTAGATGATAAGGGATAATATTTTTATAAAAGGTGCACGTGAGCATAACCTAAAAAATGTTGATGTTGAGATACCAAGAGATAAATTTGTTGTTATAACAGGCTTGAGCGGTTCTGGTAAGTCTTCACTCGCCTTCGATACAATTTATGCTGAAGGCCAGCGAAGGTATGTTGAATCTCTATCATCCTACGCAAGGCAATTCCTTGGTCAGATGGACAAGCCCGACGTAGACTATATTGACGGCTTATCTCCTGCAATATCAATCGATCAGAAGACAACCAGCAGAAACCCCAGATCTACAGTAGGAACTGTAACGGAAATTAATGATTACCTCAGGCTTTTGTACTCAAGGATAGGAATTCCCCATTGCCCAAAGTGTGGCAAGGAGATTGCACAACAAACTGTTGACCAGATGGTAGATCAGATAATATCTTTTGAAGAAGGAACCAGGATACAGTTACTTGCTCCTGTGGTAAGAGGTAGAAAAGGGGAATACCATAAGCTTATAGAGGATGCTAAAAAAGATGGTTTTGTCAGGTTGCGTGTCGACGGGCAAATAGTAGATATAAACGATGAGATTAAATTAGATAAAAACAAAAAGCATAATATTGAGATAGTTGTTGACAGGCTTGTAGTTCGTGGAGATATTCAGAAAAGACTTGCTGATTCATTGGAAACAGTACTTCGTTTAAGCGGGGGAACTGTTATCGTTGATGTAGTTGGAAAAGAAGAAATACTGTTTAGTCAAAACTTTGCATGCAGTGACTGCGGAATCAGTATAGAAGAACTCGTACCAAGGATGTTTTCATTTAACAATCCATTTGGGGCATGCCAGACATGTACAGGATTGGGGAATCTTTTAAAGGTGGACCCTGAGCTTGTTATACCTGATAGATCCCTATCACTTACAAATGGTGCAATTAATGTTACAGGCTGGAATATTGAGAGTGAGGATGCATATATCAGGATGATATTCAACGCCCTGGCAAAGCATTATAAATTTAAACTGGATACACCGTTCAATAAGCTCCCCGGAGAAGTAGTAGATATTGTGCTTTACGGGACAAAAGGCGAAAAAATAAAAGTAGATTACGAAAGAGAATACGGTAAAGGATCTTATATGGCGGCATTCGAAGGAATTATCAATTCGATTGAACGTCGTTACCATGAAACCCAGTCCGAAAGCGTGAAGCAGAACTATGAACAGTTCATGAGCAACAATCCGTGTCCGGATTGTAAAGGTGCCAGATTAAAACCTGAAAGCCTTGCGGTTACAGTAGGGAATAAAAACATTCACCAAGTATCTTCTATGTCTATAGCTGATATAAAAGATTTCTTTGACAACATTGAGCTAAGTGAAAGAGATAAGATGATAGCAAACCAGATTTTGAAAGAGATTGCGGCCAGAATAGGCTTTCTAGTTGACGTTGGTCTGGACTATCTTACACTTTCAAGACCGGCTGGAACTTTATCCGGCGGAGAGGCACAGAGGATAAGGCTGGCTACTCAGATCGGCTCGGGCTTGATGGGAGTACTTTATATTTTGGATGAGCCAAGCATCGGACTGCATCAAAGAGATAATGAAAAGCTTCTTAAAACCTTAGACAGACTTAGGAACCTTGGAAATACGCTTATTGTTGTAGAACATGACGAAGATACTATGCATGCGGCAGACCATATTATTGACATGGGTCCCGGAGCCGGAATCCACGGAGGACATGTTGTGGCCGAAGGAACCCTGGATGACATACTGAAATGTGAGGATTCCCTAACAGGGCAATATTTAAGCGGACGTAAAAAAATAGAAGTTCCCCAGGTTCGAAGAAAGCCAAATGGAAAATGGCTTGAAATAGTAGGGGCAAAGCATAATAATCTGAAAAACATCAATGCAAAGATTCCACTAGGGGTATTGACATCGGTTACGGGTGTTTCGGGGTCCGGAAAAAGCACATTGATAAACGAAATCCTGTATAACAGTCTTGCCAGCCAGTTATACAGAGCCAAAGCCAGGCCGGGCAATCATGAAACAATCAAGGGTACAAAAAATCTTGACAAGGTTATAAATATTGACCAATCACCAATAGGAAGAACTCCAAGATCAAATCCGGCAACCTATACAGGTGTATTTGATCTTATAAGGGAAGTATATGCATCCACCAATGAAGCAAAGATTAAGGGATACAAAAATGGACGATTCAGCTTTAACATAAAAGGCGGTAGGTGTGAAGCGTGCAGTGGAGATGGAATTATAAAGATTGAAATGCATTTTCTTCCTGACGTATATGTTCCTTGTGAGGTCTGTAAAGGTAAAAGGTATAACAGGGAGACTCTGGAAGTTAAGTACAAAGGTAAAAGTATATCAGACGTGCTTAATATGACAATAGAAGACGCCCTGGAATTCTTCAAGAATATCCCCAAAATTCAGAGAAAATTGCAAACATTGTATGACGTCGGATTGGGATATGTCAAGGTTGGTCAGCCTTCTACAACATTGTCGGGAGGAGAAGCCCAGAGAGTAAAGCTTGCTACCGAGTTGTCCAAGAGGAGTACAGGGAATACGCTGTATATTTTGGACGAGCCCACAACCGGGCTTCATGTAGCTGATGTTCACAGATTGATAGATATTCTTCAAAGACTGGTGGATACAGGTAATTCCATAGTAGTTATTGAACACAATCTTGATGTCATTAAAATTTCTGACTATATAATTGATCTTGGACCCGAGGGTGGTAACAAGGGAGGTATGATTATAGCACAGGGTACCCCTGAAGAAGTTGCAAAAGTAAAAGAATCATATACTGGACAATATCTCAGTAAAATATTAGAAAGTAAGTAATTTTGGTATAACTAAGTATTTCCAAAGATAAGCATTTTGCCTTACTTATCTCTGGAAATATTTTTTTTATTGCCTAAAAGTACAAGCTTGTTTATCAAAAATAATATAATAAAATATGTAAAATAAAAAATTACATTATCTATAGAACTGTAGTAAATACTAAGAAGGTTTGTTAATTCTGTGTTAACTTTGTTGTAAAAAAAATTACATTGCTATATAATTAAATAGTAAAAATGTTATATTTTGTCGAAAGAAGGTAATTTATAAATGTTTAGAATTACACCTAAGGAAGAGAAATTTTTTGATTATTTTATTGAGACATGTGAGATTATATGCAAAGCAGCATCGCTTCTTGATGATTTAACTACAAACTATGTTAATGTTAATGAAAAAATCTCAAATATTGAAGAAACAGAGCATGCATGTGATAGTAATGTCCATAAAATTCTGAATGAGCTTAATCAATCTTTTATCACACCGATTGACCGTGAAGATATTTTCACAATAGCAAAAGAACTGGATAACATTACAGACGATATTGAAACTGCAGCACACAGGTTTAGTATGTATAATGTTAAGTCTGTAAAACCCGAAGCGGTTACTATGACAAAATTGATTGTCAGAGCGACAAGCGAACTGAAAAAAGTAATGATTGAAATGAAAAATATGAAGAAGAGCAAACAGCTTCAGAACAAAATAATTGAAGTAAACAATGTTGAGGATGAAGCAGATACTATTTTCAGAGATGCAATGGCAAATCTCTTTATAACTGAACATGACGCAGTAGAAGTTATAAAGTGGAAAGAAATATTTGAACTTCTTGAAAATACCATAGATGCATGTGAGGACGTTGCGAATATAGTAGAAGGGGTTGTTATGAAAAATGCTTAGTGTTTCATTAGTATTAGTTGTTGTACTGGCACTAGGATTTGACTTTATAAACGGATTCCATGATACCGCAAATTCTATCGCTACTTCAGTTTCAACAAGAGTCTTGTCCCCGCGTACGGCCATATTAATGTCTGCAATACTTAATTTTGTAGGTGCATTAACCAGCAGTAAGGTAGCCCATACTATTACTAACGGCCTGGTTGATAGTACTATGATTAAGGTACAATATGTAATTATAGCAACATTAATAGCTTCAATTATATGGGACTTGATTACATGGTATTTTGGTATACCCAGCAGTTCATCACATGCATTGATAGGTGCTCTTGTAGGTTCCTCAATAGCATATTCGGGCGGATTAAGCATAGTTAAATGGCAAGGTATACTTGACAAGGTTGTTATTCCTTTAATTACATCTCCAATAATAGGTTTTGCAATTGGTTTTGTGTTTATGTCATTTCTATACAAGATACTTCGTCCTTTTTCTCAAAGGTTCGTAAATAAATGGTTCTCTAAATTACAAATACTTTCAGCAGCATTAATGGCATATTCCCACGGAAATAATGATGCACAGAAGTCTATGGGAATTATTACATTGGCATTAATAGGTGCAAACCTGAATAACGGGCATACAGGTGTACAACCTTGGGTTATGATTGCATGCGCTATCTCGATGGCACTTGGTACATCAATAGGCGGATGGAAAATTATTAAGACAATAGGCGTTAACATGATCAGGCTACAACCAATTGGCGGTTTTGCTGCTGAAACTGGTGCAGCAATTGTTATTGAAACAATGACACATTTTGGAGCACCTGTAAGTACAACACATGTTATATCAACATCAATAATGGGTGTTGGGGCTTCAAAAAGGTTATCTGCAGTTAAATGGGCACTGGCAAGGAATATAGTATATGCTTGGATATTTACAATTCCCGTATCAGCAATAATTGGAGCATTTATAACAACTATTATTAAATTCTTTGCTTAATAATCAGTAAAACACGTACTTATCCTAAATAGGAATAATTACAATTATAAATTAATAAACCTGAATTAGAGTCGTACATATTAGATATTAGGACTATAATTCAGGTTTCTTCGTCTTTTAAAATGTGAACTACGTATATAAGACAATAATCAAGAAAATAAAAACAAATGGGTTAGACCTCGAAATCTACTTATGTTATACTATTAAAAACTAATATGATAAAAATTAACTTGAATAATAATTTATTGGACATTTATGGAAATAATATAGTATATATATTGGAAGGAATATACTGGAATTAAAAGAAGAGGTGATTAAATGATAAAATGTTCCATTTGCAATAAAAATATAGCAGTTGTGTTTGTAACGAAAATTATAGATGGGAAGCAGATTCAGGAAGGCTTGTGTGTAAGCTGTGCAAAGAAACAGAATTTACAGCCAATAGATCAATTACTGTCACAAACCGGTATGACAGAATATGAGCTTGATAATATAAGCAAACAAGTAGGAGATATGCTTGAAGAGATGGACGGGTCCGAAATAATGGAAGCAATGCAGGGAGACCCCGAAAACATTAATCAGGCTAATCCTTTTTTTAGTATATTGAATAAGGCATTTCCCAAATCAAATGATATGGAGTTAAACAATTCTAATAAAAGTCTTCAACCACCCGAACAGGGTAAAGACGGGGACGAAAAGGATAAAAACTCTACTAAAACCAAAGCTCAGGATAAAAAGACTGTTAAAAAGAAAAAATTTCTTGAAATGTACGGTACAAACCTTATCGATAAGGCTAAAGAAGGAAGTATAGACACTGTAATAGGCAGAACCCGTGAAATTGAAAGAGTTATTCAGATTTTAAACAGAAGGACTAAAAACAACCCTGTATTAATAGGGGAACCCGGTGTAGGTAAAACTGCTATTGCGGAAGGCCTTGCATTAAGGATTGCTGAAAAATCCGTTCCTGCAAAAATACAGAATTCTGAGGTCTATCTTTTGGATATGACCAGCGTCGTTGCCGGCACACAGTTCAGAGGACAGTTTGAAAGCAGGATGAAGGGAATAATCGAGGAAGCAAAGTCCTTCGGAAATATAATTCTTGTAATCGATGAACTTCACAATATAATGGGAGCCGGCGAGGCTGAAGGGGCAATGAATGCCGCTAATATTTTAAAGCCCGCATTATCAAGAGGTGAAATTCAGGTAATTGGAGCAACAACTCTGAATGAATACAGAAAGCACATTGAAAAGGATACCGCTTTGGAGAGGAGATTCCAACCTATAATTGTTGATGAACCGTCCATTGAGGAAAGTATTGAAATTTTAAAAGGTATCAAACATTACTACGAGCAATATCACAGAGTTAGAATTAGTGATGATATAGTAAAGGCTGCAGTAAATTACTCTGAAAGGTATATTACTGATAGACTTCTTCCTGACAAAGCCATAGATGTAATAGATGAAGCAGGCTCCAGAGCGAACCTGAATAATACAAAACTGGCTGAACTTGAGTCATATAAGGAAGAACTGAAGAGAGTTCAAGAGGAAAAGGAATTTGCAGTTTCAGCCGATTCCATAGAAGACTACCAGAAGGCAGCCGATTTAAAGGTTTATGAATGCAAACTTAATGAGCTTATTAAAGATATAGAAGATACCAGTAAAGACGTAGAACTTACAGTAGAAGACATAGCAGCAGTAATAGAAGCGTGGACAAAGATCCCTATGCAAAGGCTCAGTGAGGGTGAAGCTGAAAAACTAATAAGTCTGGAAACACGAATCCATCAAAGGGTAATAGGACAGGAAAAAGCTGTAGAAGGCGTAGCAAGGGCAATAAGAAGAAGCAGGTCAGGTTTTAAAAAGAAGAAAAAACCATCGTCCTTTATTTTTGTAGGGCCGACAGGTGTTGGTAAAACCGAGCTTGTACGAGCACTTTCAACTGAATTGTTTGGTAGCGAGGAAGCACTGATAAGACTTGATATGTCCGAATACATGGAAAAGCACACAGTTTCCAAGTTAATTGGTTCACCTCCGGGATATGTGGGCTATGATGATGCAGGTCAATTAACAGAAAAAGTAAGGAGACGACCGTATTCAGTAATACTTTTGGATGAAATTGAAAAGGCTCATCCTGATGTATTCAACATGCTGCTTCAAATTCTTGAAGACGGAAGGTTGACAGATAGCCACGGTAAGACTGTAAACTTTGAGAATACTATTATTATCATGACATCAAATGCAGGAACTAATTTTAAATCCGGTGGCATAGGTTTTTCAAATAATACCTATACTGCTCTTGAAAGCAGGGTACGAGATGTAATAAAAGAAACTTTCAGACCGGAATTCCTCAATAGAATAGATGAGATAATTGTATTTACTGAACTTGGAAAAGAGGAACTAAAGAAAATAATTGATCTGATGTTGGAAGAAGTTTACCATGAAGCCGGTGAAAAGGATATCAGAGTAAATGTGTCCGATAAGGTTAAAGAATTCATACTGGAAAAAGGATATGATGCTAAGTTTGGAGCAAGACCTTTAAGAAGAACAGTACAGAACTATATAGAGGATCGCTTATCCGAAGAGTACCTAAAAGGTACGATAAAAGAAGGTTCTCTTGTAGGTATAGATTTGGATGAAAATAATGAAGTAACATTAAAAATTGTGTGATAGTTTTTATTAAAATAGCAGCGAGAATTTAACTCTTGCTGCTATTTTATTGTTAATAAATTACAGATAGTAAAGAATTATTTAGTTGTTATCTGTTGCAATATATGCCTAATAGTATTTATAATGGTATATGGTATGTTATCCTCGTTCTTAATAGTAGACAAAATGGCTATATAAAATAAGAATTGGAGTGAAACAAATGCAACGCTCAAAAAATCTTTTATGTTTAGTACTATTTACATTAGTTGGTATTATGTCTGTTTCTTGCAGTAGTAACAATCAGTATGCATCAGATGCCCGTAACAGCAAAATTACTCACACTGAAACCAGTACAATAAGTTTAATGACAAGTTGGGGCGGTGTTGACAGCAAAGCTGGTTGTTTGATGGATTTACTGGATAAATTTGAAAACGAAAATCCTACTATAAAAGTTTCCAATCAGTCTATTTTTGGAGATGAATATTTGCCTACTCTTAAAACAAGGTTTGCGTCAGGTAACGAACCCGATGTTTTTGGTTTATGGCCGTGTTCTGATATAAAATATATGATCAGGGCAAATAAGCTTGCTGACCTGACGGACATGCTTAAGAAGGACAACGAATGGATGGAAAGTTTCAAGGGAAATTACTTTGATTTGACTACATACAATAACAGAATATTTGGTATACCGTTTGAGCTTGTATTTGAAGGTATGTTTATTAATAAGGATTTATTTCAGCAATTTGGTGTAAAAATACCCCAAAATTACGAGGAGCTTAAAAATGCAATAAATATATTTAATAAACACAACATAACCCCTATAGCCTATAATGCTACAGCGGAAGGTTCATATATATATCAGAACATGATTGCCAGCCTCGGAGGCAACGAAGGGGTAGAAAAGTATATAGTTAATAATAAAATAAATAAATGCTATATTGATGCAATGAAATATATGAAGGAACTATATGAAATGCATGCATTTCCGGACGATTTAATATCTATTACAAGTGAAGATCGTAACAATCTTTTTATAAAGAAACAAGCGGCCATGATAGTTCAGGGTTCATGGTTTGCGGCATACTTTGGTAAGTTTGATAAAACAGTTGAAATGATACCGTTTCCGGCCATGGGAAATGGAAGTAATAAAATACCTGCAGGTTTAGGCGGAGGGACCTTTTACATAAGTAAAAGCGCATGGGGTACATCCGAAGGCAAAGAAAACACGGTAAAACTTATGAAGTTTCTGACATCAAAGGAGACATCAGACTACTTATACAAGGAATCGGGCTTATTCAGTACATTAAACATATCAATGGAAACCCCATATAACGCACTTGCAAAGCAAAGTATCGGTGTTTATGAAAGAACTTCTGAACAGGATCGGTGTGCCATTCCTGATCATGTAATAGATAGAAGCACATGGGAAAAGGTTATTGTTAAGGAGTTTCCAAATTATCTTGATAATAAAATATCTGCAGAGGATATATGGGAAAAAGCTTTGAATAAATTGCAATGATTTTTTTAATATCATTTTGAAAATTATTTGCGAGCATTGGGATATGGTGGAATAATGATAAATAAAATTACTTCAAGCATGTTTTCTAAAATAATTAGAAGTTCACAATTTTACAAAAACATATCTATAAAAAAGAAGTTACTGCTTGTAGTAAACCTACAAATTCTAATACCTCTTATATTTGTAGGTTTTTTTGCATACAAGAGTTCTGAGGAAATTATCAACAGTAATTCTCTATCGTACTCCAACGATGTACTTAGCTCTATCGGATTAAGGCTTCAGGATACGGTAACGAATTTGACTAACATATCCGGTGACATAAGTATGGATAAAAACATATACGACGCTTTAATCAGTTATGACACAGGTAATAACAATAATGATCTGACGGAAATGGGTATTCATGAAATAGATTCTCAATTAACAAACCTATTTATAACTGTAAAGGGCAACAGACCGGAAATTAATTCTGTTTGTATAGTATCTGACAGCGGATTAGTTCTGCCGAGACGGTTTCCAAGTACTGATTCGGAGCTAAGATCAGTAGTGAACAGAGAATACTCCCGAATGAGTGAAAAAGCTGATGAAGTTAGCAGAAGGGCAGCCTGGTTCTTTGAAACGTCATCAGGAGTTGTCAAGAATGCTTATTTAGTCAAAAAGGTATACAACAGGGACGATTATACAGAAATAGGAATGTTGGTAGTCCAAATAAAAATGGAAGCTTTGAAGGATGTTCTAAAGGGACTCGAGTCTGAGGTAATGCAAAATACTACAATCCTTTCACCAAGTAATGATATAATTGTTTCAAAGAATAAATCAGTATTGGAAAGATATAAATCCATAATAAAGGATACACCGTATGATGAGGACTCTTTTATAGATCAGGAAAATAATATTTTTGTTGCTTATACATATTTAAAAGATAACATTAACTGGAGAATAGTTACATTTGTTCCTTTGGACGAACTATATTCAGATGTAAATAAGTTGAGAAACAGGATAGTTATGCTATGTCTAGCATCTATTATAATATTATCTGTAGTCAGTATTTACATGTCATTTGATATGATAAAACCAATCAACAGGTTGGTCAAAGCTATGAAAAACATGAACATAAACAATATATCTGACAGTTATATAGAGGTAGATAGAAGCGATGAACTTGGCTTCCTCCATAAGACCTTCAATAACATGGCTAAAGAGATTGACCATCTGGTTACATGGATTTACAGGGAACAGATTACTCGTAAAGAGGCTGAGTTGAAAGCATTACAGTCACAAATAAATCCGCATTTCCTCTTTAATACACTGGAGTCAATAAATTGGATGGCACAATTAAATAATGTCCCTGAGATAAGTGATATAGTAACAGATCTTTCTGCACTACTTGAAGCCAGTATAGGAAGGGATGACAGGCTTATACCAATAGAGGAGGAGTTTATGTATATAGATAAATACATATCCCTCTTAAAACGTAGATTTGAAGATAAGATAACACTGAAAAAAGAAATAGATCCTCAGGTTCTATATATAAAGATTCCAAGACTTTTGATACAACCGTTAATAGAAAATGCTGTATATCACGGAGTGGAAAACAGCAGAGAAAAAGGTGTCATTATGCTGAATGCCCGAATACGGGAAGATTTAATAATATTAGAAGTAATTGATAACGGCAACGGAATATCAAAAGAAGATCTTGAAAAGTTAAATAAGAGCCTCGAAATGGATAATGATACATACTTTAAATCTCTTAGAGATAAGAAGAATAAAAGCATTGGTATAGATAATGTCAATAGAAGAATCAAACTCTTCTACGGTGAAAAATACGGTATCAAAATAGAGAGCAGTGTTAACATATTTACTAAAGTAACGGTTTCTTTACCGCTTCAAACATTCAACACTAAGGAGAGTTATTATGTACAAGGTTCTAATAATTGATGACGAATCCATAATACGGAAAGGCATCAAGAACATTATTAATTGGAAACAGCTTGATTGCGAGGTTTGTGCAGATGCCTGTGACGGTATCGAAGGAATTGAACTGATAAAAAAATATCTGCCGGAAGTAATTATAACAGATATTCGTATGCCTGGAATGGACGGGCTTGAAATGATCAAGCAGGTAAAGGAAATTGTTCCAAACACGAAAATAATAATACTAACGGGGTACAGGGATTTTGACTATGTGCAGAAGGCTATCAAATGTGGAGCATTTGATTTTCTCCTTAAACCCTCAAAAATTGAAGAACTGACTTCTGTACTGGCAAAGGCAGTTAATGAATTAAATGAACAGAAGAGCAGGCATAATGAGATTGAGCGGTTCAGGAAGCTTTTTGAGCAAAACATTCCCGTACTTAGAGAAAAACTTCTTTATGATATTATATATGGACTTAACACAAGTGAAAATGAAATATATGAAAAAATGAAGCTCTTTGATATATCCATAAGAAATTTTGTTTTGGTTGTAATGGAAAACGACTACAATGATAAATCAAACAGTTCTTTGTATGATAAACACCTGTACCAATTCGGAATTGTGAAATCCTTTGAAGAAATATTTGCAGAGAATTATGAAGTATTGAGCATCATGCTCAGTAGTAACAGAGTGGGTTTTATAATACAGAAATCTGACAACCTGCCGCTGGATATTGAAAAGGTAAGTGAAAAATGTGCTTACCTACAGGAGGTTATAAATAGTGGATTCGGTTTCACTGTTACCATAGCTGTCAGCTCAAGCGGAAAAGAAGCACTGGAACTTCCCGATAAACTAAAGGAGTGTCTGGGATCATTGGAATATAAGAGTTATATGGGAGAAAACTCTATTATTCAGTACAGCGATCTGAACTCATTTTTCAGATATGAAGATTACTCCATTCTGGACAAATATCAAAAACAACTCATTGAAAATATAAAATCAGGAAATGAGCTTGGAGTAAGGGAACATACAAAACTCATATCTGATTATCTGACAAATAACAATATAAACATACACTATATGCGGAATTTCTATTATACAACATTGTCTTCAATAAACAACATAAGAATATCAGTTTCATCGGTGGATACGGACAAAAAATATTCAGAAGGTGAGGATATAGCAAGTCTGATAAAGCTCATAGAAAAAACCGATAAAGCAGAAGAACTAAACTCGCTACTGGAAGAAGTAGCTATAAAAATCGCATCAAAGGTGAACAGCTTTAATAATAAAAGTATAAAGCTCATATTACGCAAAGCTATAGACTATATACAAGAACATTACAATGAACAGGTAACTCTTAACGAAGTAGCAGAAAATATATATGTAAGTACCTTTTATATAAGTAGGATGTTCAAAAAGGAGCTTGGCAAAAGCTTTGTAGATTACCTTAACGATGTTAGGATTGATAGAGCAAAGGAACTTCTAAAGGATGTAAGATATAAGACCTATGAAGTAGCAGAGAAGGTTGGTATATCTGATCCGCACTATTTTTCAAAGCTATTTAAAAAGTATTCAGGAATGACACCATCTGAATACAAAGACAGTTTATTTTAAGTTTATTACAATAAAAAGAGGTGTACAATATTGACCTTTAATGGAAATAATTGCACGCAACCATGTTTTGGCAAAGGACAAAATTTGACCTATAATTTCAAAAAACAATGGAAATCGTCAAAAAAGACACATATTTGTAAGAATATGTGTCTTTTTTAGTGCAATTTCTTGCCATACCTATATAGTCAAGATATTAAAACATAAAGCAACATTATCTATTTAGAAAGAAAGGCTATTTTTATAGAATTAATGTTGCAAAGTGCTTTAATGGCACTAATGTAAGCATTTCAATATGAAATTGCTAAAACAAAAAGGAGGATTTTAAAATGTTTAAAAAGGTAATAGCTTCTGTTTTAACAGGCGTTATGGTACTCGGAATGGCTGCCTGCGGAAACACAGAGTCAGGTGACAGTACTGCTTCTGCATCAAGTTCAGCAGCTAGCACTAGTTCAGTAGCATCTACTTCTTCACCGGCTGCTGCATCAACTGACTTTACAAAGGCTTCCGGAACAGTAGTAATGTGGAACTGGGAAAATCAGGATCAGCTTAAGACATCATTAGCTGATTTCAATACCAGATATCCAAATGTAAAGGTTGAATCAGTACCGGTTGCAAGTGCAGACTATGTTAAGAAAATAAGGACTGCAGTAGCAGCAAAAACTGCTTTACCGGATGTAATCAGAGGAGAAGTTGGTTTCAGAGGAACTCTCTTTGACATGGATATTTGTGAAGATCTTTCACAAGCTCCATACAACTTTGATAAGAGCAAATTGGCTGAAAAGGCATTACCACTTGTTTCAAATGACAAGGGACAGATATTAGGAGCTCCAACTCAGTTTAACCCATCAGGTATTGCTTACAGAAGAAGCATGACAAAGAAATTATTCAATACTGATGATCCTAAAGTATTGGCAGACAAGTTTAAGACTTGGGACGATGTAATCACTGCCTTCAAGGATGCTAAGATAGATGGTAAGAAGGTATTTGCATTTAGATCTGTAAGAGATATATTCCATATAGTTGACGGATATAATCCACAAAACCCAATTCAAGATGGAACAATCAAGTTTAATGAAGTTTATCTTCCTACATTCCAAATTATAGAAAAGATGTGGAAGGCTGGCGTTATCAACAAATATGACATGTGGGCTCCTAACTGGACTGCATCATTTGCTAAGAGCGAGGATGTATTCTCAGCAGCAGCTCCTTGGTTCCTCAAGTACGTTATAGAACCAGCTGATACCAAAGGTAAAGGTGACTGGGGAGTAACAGTTGCTCCAGGCGGAATGTTCAACTGGGGTGGTACTGCATTGTCAATCTGGAAGGATTCAAAGGTTAAGGATGCAGCTTGGGGTTACATAGCTGATCAGGTACTTAATGAAAAAGGTGTTAAGAGTGCATTCACAACTGGTTTGAATATTACTCCTGTTAAAGAATTCATGGATAAACCAGGCTTCTTCAGCCAAAAAGAAGAATACTGGGGCGGACAGGATGTAGGACAATTCTACATGGATAACATGGATGCAGTTAAAGTTAAGTCATTAGGTAAGTACGATAACTTATATGAAGAGAACTTTAAATTAGGATTACAGGAAATCAAAAAAGGTAAGACTGCACAAGAAGCAGTTGATGTTATGATTGCAGATATGAAGAAAAGTGTTCCTGAACTGAAGTAATTTCGGAATTATCTGAATGTTATTGATGATTTAGGAGAGGGTGAAATTCCCTCTCCTTGATTATTTTACTGTTAGTACTTAATCAAGCACACGGGGGTGGTTAGTAATGAAAAATCTCTCAAAGAAATCGACACCTTATATTTTCATGGCACCTTACTTCCTGCTTTTCATAGCATTTTCTTTAATACCTATATTTTATACGTTGTATATGAGCCTTAATGAATGGGACGGATACTCTGATATAAAATTTATAGGATTAGCAAATTATCAGAGAATGTTTGAAAATGGGGAGTTTGTTCTAGCTCTTAAAAATACTGCAATTATCATGCTTATGTTGATACCGTTGCAGTTAATATTTGCAATAGTTATTGCTTATATGATAAATTCAAAACTTGTAAGGCATAAAGAAGTCTTTAAGACTGCGGTTTTTACTCCATATCTTGTTATACCGATAGCTGCGGGATTGTTGTGGGCATTCTTCTTCGATGGAGGTTCATCCGGAACAATTAATGCAATCTTAATGAAATTGCATCTTCTTAAAGAGCCCATTGATTATCTTGCAAGCCCGAAATTAGCAAAAGTTGTTATTGCAGTTATTATGTTGTGGAGATACACAGGATATTGCGTACTGTTCTTTATAGCCGGTTTTGTATCAGTACCGGAGGAATTGTATGAGGCTGCACGTGTTGATGGAGCCAGAGCATGGCACAATTTCTGGAATATTTCTCTTCCAATGATAAAGCCAATAATTATATATATGGTTATCACATCCCTTATAGGTGGTTTCCAGACTTTTGATGAACCAAATATAATTTATACTCAGGGAAATTACCAAACTGGTGCATATTCAGGGGGACCTGATAGTTCGGTAATGACTTTGGTAATGCTTATGGGAAAGGGTGCGTTCCAGAACTCTCAGTATGGCTATGGAAGTGCTGTTGCATATGGTATGTTTGTTGTAATAGCAATATTCTCATTTATTTCATTAAAGTTCATGAATGGGGGGGATAAAGATGGAGCAATCTAATAGAGTTTATTCCTTTATTATGTATATATTTCTTGCTATTGGTGCAGTAATTGCTATAGGTCCTTTTTATCTTATGGTAATAATGAGTACTTATGATTCAAATGCCCTTTTTACCGACCTTCATTTATTGCCTGGAAATAATTTCATGATAAATATTAAGGATGTATTTCTAAATGCAGGATTCGGGAGATACTATTTCAATAGTATATACATTGCTGTACTTTCAACAGTATTGACAGTACTTGTATGTGCAATGTGCGGATATGCACTTGCAAAGTTTGATTTCAAGTTCAAAAAACCAGCACATTATGCAATTTTGATTACTATGATGCTTCCTACTCAGCTCGGTCTGATAGCATTTGTAACTGAAATGAATAAGATTGGTTGGACTGATTCACATTTGTCACTTATCATTCCTGCAGCCGCAAATGCATTTGCAGTTTACTGGATAAGACAATACACAGTTCAAGGCGTTCCGACAGAAATAATTGAGAGCGGAAGAATGGATGGATGTACGGAAGGTGGCATTTTCTTTAAATTGGTTGTGCCATTTATTAAGCCGGCTCTTGGTTCACAGGCTTTGTTATGCTTTATGGCATCTTGGAACAACTATCTGTTACCACTGGTATTAATCAGTGACCAGAAGAAGTACACTGTAACTCTTGGATTATCAACACTGGATGCGTTGTACAGAGCAAACTATGGTGCCAGAATAGCAGCGTTGGTTATTGGTACAATACCTATGTTCTGTATATTCCTGGTATTCTCAAAGTCACTTATTCAAGGTATTACTGCAGGTTCTGTAAAAGGCTAACTGCAGGGTTATGTACAGATTTCTTGTACATGCGATTTAAAATAGGTTTTTGTTTCGCTTACCTTATAATATAGGTATTAAGCGAGTTTGAAATAAACTGGTTAAATTACTCTTTGAGCAGATATATGACTGCTCAAAGAAAATTAACTGGGTAATGTAAATGGATAATTATTATTACAACTAAGCCATGACAAAATTTTGCACATTAAAGCAAGTTGTTCTATTCAAGTTTTTATTAATTTGAATAGAATATAAATAGATTGATTTTCTACAAAAAATTGCATTATTAAACTTTTTGTACGAAAAAATGGCATCGGCAATTATACAATACCAAAAATTAAAGTATTGTTTCACTTGTTGTCTATAAACAATATATCTGTGTTGTAAAAGTTTTTTAAAAGTAGAAATAGGCGGGGGAAGAATTGA
>JAEZIU010000104.1 GCA_023436485.1 Bacillota bacterium
TTGATATGTACAGTGCAGTATCTGTCTCTGATTTATCAGACGGAGTTCATTGCAACAGAACAGGTTGTGATAAGATGGCGGATGTTTGGTATAATGCTATTAAAAATGATTTAGGTAAATAATAAGATAATCTTAAGAAGTTCATAAGATTGAATTCCAACTTAGCTCCTTATTCTGTGTTTAAATAGTATTAACACGGAATAAGGAGCTGTTTTATTATGGTGCGAAAAGTAAAGAAGAAAAAGTCAGGAATGTGCATATTTGTAGTACTTATTTTGATGGCAGTTATTGCCGGTTTTATTTACAAGATAGAGCCTATTCCCACTGTTTCTATATCTTTAGATAAGCTGAACAGCCCTAGTGCAATTCTGGTCAGTTTAAAAGATCATACAAAACTGTTGGAGAAAAGTAGTGAAGAAAAAATATACCCTGCTTCTTTAACTAAAATAATGACAGCAATTGTTGCTATAGAAAATTTACCTGATCTTAAGGAAGAAATCAAACTTACCAATTTTACATTCCGAGGTCTGTATGAAGCAGATGCATCAATGGCGGGTTTCCAACCCGGCGAGGAGGTAAGAACAATCGATCTATTGTACGGAGTGCTACTGCCTAGCGGTGCAGAGTGCTGTATGGGACTTGCTGATAAGATTGCCGGATCAGAACAGAATTTCGTAAAAATGATGAATCAAAAGGCTGCAGAGCTTGGTATGAAAAATACCCATTTTGAAAATGTGACAGGACTTCAGAATGAAAACCACTACGCAACCGTTGAAGATTTGTCTATTTTGCTATGCCATGCTTTGAAAAATGATACTTTCCGGGAGATTTTTACTTCAACTCGTCATTCCACACCACCTACCAATAAGCATACCCATGGTATAACCTTTAACAGTACCATGTTTGAAAAACTCAACAATAAAAACATTATTGGTGGTGAAATTCTTGGCGGGAAAACAGGATATACCGGTGCGGCTGGTTTGTGTCTTGCGAGTCTCGCCAAAGTCCATAATAAAGAATATGTTTTGGTTACAGCCGGTGCAAAAGGAGATAGCCACTCGGAACAATTTAATATTACAGATGCAATAGCTGTATACAGCAGTATAGGAAAATAAATAAAAATTGGAGGTATTATGAATAAACGGGAGCGATTTAAAACAGTGTTTTTATGGGGTGTTTTCACTTGTTACGTACTTTTGTTAATGAAAATGTTGTTCTTATCAAGAATTTCAATTTCAGGGCTATTTAATGGTCAAAGAACTTTATTTAGGTCAATCAATCTCATTCCTTTTTATAGTATAACGGAATATATAACTTCCAACTCCGTGAATATTAAACGATTTGCTTTTAGTAATGTGGTTGGCAATATAGTTATTTTTATTCCCCTTGGTGTATATCTGTCATTATTCAAAAAAAACAAAAAAGCAATAACCAACCTGATAATTATATTTATAGTAAGTTTATTTGTTGAAATTATTCAAGGGCTTTTAGGCATAGGAATATCAGATATTGATGATGTAATTCTAAATTGTTTGGGTGGAGGAATTGGTATTTTAGGGTATAAATTTTGTTTATTTATATTACGAGATGAGAAAAAAGTACATGCTGCTATCACAATAATATCGGCTACCGTAGGTTTACCGGTTATATTATATTTATTATTCATGGTTAAAATGAGGTACTGAATACCCTATGAAGGGTTATCTGGTAATTCTTCTGCACAGTGCAAAAACTCTTGGCAAATTGACATAATGCTAATATGCAACATTTATGTGTATGGTTCATATAATGCTATCAAAGAGAAAATGCCATGACTACAAGAAATTATGTTTGCTTGTCTCCTTAATTTCTAGTAGATATACAGGTGCAAGGGGCGAACAATTATGACATCAAAATTTGAGTCTTGTGACAAAACCACTAAAGATCCTTTTGAAAAAATATTGAAAAACTATAATAGGATGATATTTCCTAATTGTATGCTTTCTAAATACAATTTAGATATGTTTAATAAACTTTATAAAAATTATTCTAGAGAATTAAAGAAAACAACTTATACAAATAAATCTTACAGTGAAAATAAGCAGTCTAGCACGGACATTATTCCGGCCGGTGAGCGTGACATACATAACTATCTAACACGTAATAGAATGGCAACTTCCCAGATTCAAGTCATAATGAAGCTTGATGGAAGGTTGGACTTTGACAGATTGACACAAGCGGTAAAACTGTCTGTTGATGCAGAACCTATTTTGACATCCCGGTTTGTTGAAGATAAAAAATATTATTGGAAGCGTATGGAAAACATTGATGAAATCGCTTTTTGTTCTTTGGAAGAGACAGATAATGCAGACGAAACTGTTATGCAGTTTTTACAGAGTCCTTTAGACATGGATAATGATCCACAGGTAAAAGTTAAAATAATACGTTTAGAGCAATATGACATATTAGGTGTTAAGCTCAATTATGTATGTTGTGATGGAACAGCTGCAAAGGAGTATATCAAGCTATTATCACAAATATACTCCTGCATTGATCAAGGTGAGGGCACCTTCAAAACTGAATCCCAAATAGGCAGCAGAGAGGATCAGGATGGATTATTTAAAGAATTAGATATAAAATACCCGGAATTACGCTGGAATCCACTCTCGGAACCCCCCAAGACTAAGTGGGGCTTCCCATGGACACAAAGGCGAGAGGATTCAATAAGTTTTGAAGTAGGTAGAATTCCAAAGAGTAATTTTGAGAAGATATACCAATATGGAAAGACGAGAGAAGCGACGATTAATGATTTAATTCTTACGGCTTTTTATAGAACTATGTTTAAAATATCTAAGCCTAAACAAGGTGTTCCTATGGATATTACTTCAACTATGGATCTACGCCGTTATCTTCCCGGTCATAAGTATCAGAATATAAAAAATTTATCCGGCGGACTTGTAACAAGAATAGCCAGAATAATGAATGAACCATTTGATGGCACTTTATCAAGGGTCATGAGTGCCACGACAAAATTTAAAGAATCGCATTCGGATGAAAATAATGAAAAAATTAGTCCCGCATATTTTCAAGATTATTTTGACCACATGTCTCAGAATTTAGAGACTTCAACAGAAAGTCCTTCGTATATTGGAAATGAATGTTTCCCCGGACTTTGCAATATAGAAAATATCTCCGAATCCTTAATAGGATTCGGACAGAATGTTGTTACAGATGCATACATTATACCGCCTGTTATACGTGCACCCGGGCTTCTACTGCTTGTAAGCTCCTATAACGATATATTAACTATGTCATTAGGCTATTGTAAAGCTTCAATTAGTCATAGGGATATTAAAACACTTCTAAATTCAATTAAAGATGAACTTATCAAAGGATGCAAAGTAAATAACCGACTCTAATGGTTCTTCTAAAGTACAGATGGAATAATTACTTTTACTTACATAAGCTCTTCACGCCTGAGAAAAGCCACAAGTGTCTTTTCAATAATATTTGTGTCGCCATAATAGTGGCGGAATGGAGATTATAATGATAACCAAAACTTCGTTTCCTGTCAGGTATTCTGAAATAGATAAAATGGGTATAGTGCATCATTCTAACTACCCAAAGTGGTTTGAAATCGGCAGGAGAGATTATATGAACCGAGCAGGAATTCCTAATTCAAGTGTATATATTCAGGGATTTTATCTTCCTCTTTGTGAGTTGGAATGTAAATTTAAAAGCCCTGCAAAATATGGTGATGAAATAATAGTTATTACAGTAATAACATTTGTATCCTGCGTAAAGGTAAGATTTGAATACAAAGTACTAAATAATAGGACAGAAAAGCTTATAGCGGTGGGAAATACAGTTCATGCGTGGACAGATAAAAATATCAAACCACTCAATATAGAAAAGGCAGCACCACAAATATATACATCATTTAAGGCACTAGTGGAAACAGGCGGAATTAACGAAGACAAAGACACTATGTATATCCATAAGTAATAAATCAAGGTTTTTACAGCCTGACAAAAAAGGAGTCATCTATGGGAAAAGGTAAATTGCTGGGCAGTGGTGTAACTGCCGAGGTATATGAATGGGGAAAGGATAAGGTTTTAAAGCTATATTTCAATAAGTATAGTAACGATGACTGGGTAGATCATGAGGCGAAAGTTGGATATTTAGTTCATGAATCAGGTATAACGTCGCCAGCTGTATTTGATAAGGTTGAAATTGATGGGCGCCACGGAATAATACTACAAAGAATATTTGGTAGATCAATAACGGAGCATCTCATAACAGAACCTTGGGAGTTATATAATTATATGAAGCAGTTGGCAGTTTTGCAACACAATATTCATAAAATTTCGACAAATGGGTTACCAAGCCAAAAGGAAAAATTCACATATAAAATAAGGGCATCTTCTTATATACTCCGAGGAAGGCTAAAAAAAATATTAGACTATATGGAAAGTTTACCCGATGGTGAATGTACTTGCCATGGTGACCTTCATTTTAATAATATCATAGTTTCAGGTGACAAATTGGTACCAATTGACTGGAATGGAGCCTATATGGGGAATCCGTTAGGGGACGTTGCACGGACATGCATGATTATCCATCCACCGACTCTTTTTGAAATACCTGATGCAGTAAGTATGCTGACCTATTACCCTCGGCTGCTGGCATACCAAGTTTATATAAATGAGTATATGAGGCTTGCCAAGGTAAAGTATGAGGATATTGATGTATGGATGCTTCCAGTAGCTGCTGCAAGGCTCAAAGACCATATACCTGGAGAGAAAAAGTGGTTGTTGGACATCATCGATAAACGCTTGGAACAATTATGATAAGAGCTACAAAATTACTTAGAAAACATTTAGTTAGATATAAAGTAAGATTAAGCAGAAATTCTGATTTATTGGAGTGAATTTATATGAAGGATATATATAAATATAATAAGAATAATTATAGCAAAATGATGCGAAGTGCAACACGCTATTATAAAAATTATGCTAAAATATTCGAAAAAAGTTTGATGGATCTGCAAAATCAATATAATGCGGATAGAACAGGCACTTTTCCGGTTAACGGGCATGATATTTACAATTATGTAGCACGATACAGTATGGCAAATCTCCAGATTCAAGCCATAATGCAGCTGGATGGAAGGTTGGACTTCGATAAATTGAAACGGGCCGTAAGATTGTCAATTGAAGAAGAGCCTGTTTTGGGATGCCGGTTCATTGAGGATAGAAAGCCTTATTGGAAGCCATTGGATAACATTGGTATAATTAATTTCTGCACTTTTGAAGAGACTGAAGACATTGATCAAGCTATTCATAATTTTATACGAAGCGCTGTAGACCTTGATAATGAACCAATGGTGAATGTAAAGCTCATACGTTCAAAGCGATGTGATGTTTTAGCTATAAAAATGAATCACGCTTGTTGTGATGGAATAGGAACGAAGGAATATGTACAGCTTTTGGCGGACATATATACCAATCTTGATCAGAAGAAGGATACCTTAATAACTGAGCCCAGAATAGCCGGGAGAAAGGACCAAGATAGGTTGTTCGCAGAATTGGGCATAACAAACCAAGATGCAATATTTGTACCCGGGTCAGACATTTTTATGCCTACATGGCCATTTCCTTGGGATCAAAGCGGATCTAATACTGCCCTTATGTCAGTTTCCAGAATTCCTTCCGGGCATTTGGAGGAAATAAGTAAATATGCCAAAAACTTGGGAGCTACAGTTAATGATTATATCCTTACTGCTCTCTATAGAGCAATGGTCCAAATGGGGCAGCCTATATATGGTGTGCCTATGGAAATTCCAGTTACAATTGATTTACGTCGTTATCTCCCTGACCATAAAACCCTGGCAATAAGAAACTTTTCAGGCTCGGTAAACACCAAGCTTTTAATGCTGATAAATGAACCCTTTCATAGAACTTTGAAAAGAGTTTCAAATATGATGAAAAAGATAAAAAAGGGGTATCCCGGTTTACAAAGTGCTATTGGCTTGGAACGTTTAGAAAAAATAAGCTTTTTAGAAACACTTGCCTATTATCAGGCTGATGCTAGGAAGACACAATTCACTTGTCCCTTATATTTCGGTGATAAGTGCGTACCTACTTTATCCAATTTAGGCATTTTATCAAAATCTTTAATAAAGTTTGGTGATAAAACTGTTATTGACGCTTTTATTTTACCACCGGTTGTGCGTGCACCAGGCCTTTTACTAATGACAAGCACCTACAACTCCGTTTTAACACTTGCAGCCGGTTATTACAAGAGTACAGTGAGCAAGAAGAATATAGATAGGCTCCTTAGTATAATTAAAGATGAGCTTATTCATGGATATAAAAGTTAAGATAGAAATTTCTATAATAATAAAAGCGCCCCGTTTCGGGCGCTTTTCAATTTAAGTCTAGTCTAGTTTGCCAAATATCCACCATCAACTATAATAGATGTGCCGGTAATAAACTTAGATGCATCACTTAAAAGGAAGGCGGCTGCGGAAGCGACATCCTCAGGTTTCCCCAGCCCCATAATTTGTCTTTTTTTTAGATCGGTTTCAAAATCCTTATTGTTGACAAGCTCAATCAAACCATCATATATTTGGGATTTAATCATTCCGGGTGCAATAGAGTTTATTCGAATGTTTTTTGCTGCAAGCTCCAGTGCCATTGGTCTGATTGAACTGTCTAGGGCACCTTTGCTTGCACAGTACGCAGCCAAGCCTCTGGCACCTACTTTACTTGAAATAGATGATATTGCTACGATACTACCACCATTGTCATTATACTTCCTTTTGGAAAAATGTTTTACAAGCTCCATAAAGGAATAAAAATTTATAGACATAATACTTTTTAAATTATCCATTTTTAAGAATTGTATAGGAATTGTACGAGATATACCCGCTGAATGTACAATACCGTTAAGCTTTCTCTCATCGCTGCATATATCGTCTATCATACCCTCTATTTCATCCAAATTGTTTAAATCAATCAGGTAATAGGAGTGGTTGCCGGGTTCCAACTCATTGTAGGTTTCTTTCAGCTTTTCTTCATTTCTGGCGGCCATAATTACGTTTGCACCCATTTTACTTAGATATATGGCAATACCTTTCCCGATTCCAGAGGAAGCTCCGGTAACCAATATATTCTTACCATTTAAATCCATTGGACTTATCACTTTTTATCAACCCCATCAAAATAATAATCGGTGTATATCATAGGAAGACAAGCGGACTTCTTCATTTCCAGGTAAATTGCTCCATATGATAAGCCAACACCAAAACCGCACATTAGCAGTTTTATTGTTTCATCCGATTGTTCTGAGCCCAATGTATCAACCAAAGTCAGAGGAATAGATTCACCGCTTGTGTTTCCATATTTCTCAATTGATATAGGGATTTTTTCCATAGGGATACCCAATCTCGTTGCCAAATGCTTAAGAATAAATAGATTAGCTTGATGAAACACATACATATCTACATCATTTTTATCAATAGAGTAATCTGCTATAAAGTCGGCCAAAGACTTCCGTACGTCAGTGATAGTAAAGTTAAAAACATCAGCTCCATTCATGGACAATTCACACTCAGATTTGTCCATTATGGTTTGGCTTCTGCTTCTTGCATGGCCTCCAGGCACCATAATGTACTTATAGCCGCTGCCTTTGGTTTTTAAAAAGTATGTAATATCTTTACCTTCTGTTTTTTCCAAAGCAGTTGCTGTTCCACCATCACCAAATATCATTGCGGTTGCACTGTCATTTGGATTTATTCCGAAATTACTGGTATCTCCAACAAGCAGAAGAACCCTGTTTATATTCTGTGTTGAGATCATTGTAGCGGCTTGCCATATGCCATAGACATAAGCAGAACATCCAAGGTTTATGTCAAAGGCTATACAGTCTTGACTTAGCCCAAGCCTATATTGAAGAACACATGCGGTTGCCGGTACTGCATAATCAGGTGTCTGTGAGATAAAAATCAAAGCATCAATAGTAGAAGCCTCCCAGTTCAACCTCTCCATGAGTTTTTTTGCAGCAACATAGCATAAATCAGAAGCACATTGCTCGTCAATAGCTACATGCCTCGTTTTAACACCTGTCATATTTATAAACTTTTGTACGCTTTCCTCGCCGAATACCCCAAAAAAGTCTTTGTTATCCACTATCCGTTCGGGTACTGCACAGGCTATACCTTTAATCTCTACATTTTTCAATATACCGTTGGCCAATTAACCACACCTCACTCCATTTTATCGATAATATCTTTTACGGTTTTAAATTTTTTTATTTCCTCTGATTTGATGTCCATGTCATAAATGCTATCAAACATAGCAATTGTCGATATTACAGCCATGGAATCCCATTCACTGATACTATCCAGTTCTGTAGCTTCGTCCAGTGTATCTTTCTCGAGGAGCAGCAATTCTTCCAGAAGATTAAGCTTTTCTTTATAAGTCATAGCAAATTATCCTTTCCGCTAGATGCAAGTAATGTTTACCGTAATAAGATATGCAGCTTCAAGGCGATGTGTGAAATGTTTTTTAAAAGCATATTATTATGGTACTACTTGCACCCTTCCACCAGTTCATCTTTGATTTTATTAAGAAGCCTTTCAATAGCAGTCTTTTGGACCGAAGGTTTGTAGTAACCGACTGCCAACGAAATTATACCGTTATAGGTACTGGCTACAAGGAGTATTCCGGGAGCACGTATAACGGGTGGGATGATATATGCGTCAGTTACAACATTCTTACCGAATTTAATTATAGACTTTGATATTAAGCCTACATTTGATAATACAGGAGAGCACACATCGACAACAGAAAAAGGACTTAGAGACTCTAATTCATTAACTTGGGATAAAGTCTTGAAGTATGAGCAGATTTGGCGGAAACTTATCATTTCAATATAGTCTGCCATCCTAGTACTTTCTACGCTTGGATGTTTGTTTTTGAAGTATTTCGTCAAGGACATTATTCTTGATAAGGTTCCTTCAAAGGGTTCATGAGGTTTCCTACCTATTTTTATTACAACTCCCCCTGAGAGATTTCTTATTGCTTGAGCCTTATGGTCCGGGAGGTACTTTCGCAAATCAATAGTGATAGGAATATCCATTGGTACACCGTATGGGGGTTTGGAAATTTCAAACATAGCTCTAAAAATTGCGGTTAGAATCAAATCATTGATTGTTGCATTTCTGGTTTTAGCATAATTTTTTAGTATATCCAATTGCCCGTAAGGGAGTCTGCATACCACAAAACGAGTATCACCCATTCGTTTATTCTTCCAGTGAAACCTCCATGTAGGTAGTGCTATTTGCTCCCGGAGATTCCACGATGTATCCGTGCTTTCCTTGCCAAGTGCATGTAATAGGTTCTCATGATCCTCCCTGTTGCGTACACTCGGGTTTGGAGTATAATCAATATCTCCATTATCAATACGGGAATAAATATCAGAAAGAAGTTGTATATATTCTTTTGCACCAGCACCATCGCTACACACATGGTTGATTTTCACACCCAAAGTATCATGTGTCCCGGAACGTATGAGTTTTACCATAAACATGGGGGCATTATCCATATGAAGAGGACTTTCCAGGAAGTTTTGAATAGCTTCGTCCGTATTATCTGTTTCAACCATGGTACAAAACTGTATATTATCAATATCATCAAAACGTTTCCAATAGGGTGAACATTTCTTAATAAATCCACATCCCAGGACTGGTTCTGCATTAACCGATAATCTTACTGTTCTTACAAGCTTGTCAAAGTCTAATCTTCCATCCAATTTCATAATGGCCTGAATTTGGAAATTTGCTGTTCTATACTTTGCAACATAATTACATATATCATATGCATTGACCGGTATAAGCTCCGAACTGTCTACTGCTTTTTTGCAGTTTTGTCTATTAATACCGGAGTATTTGGCTAATGCCTTATGAAGTTTTCTAAAATAGCTTCCTGCCTTTGGAGGTAATTTTGATATGTTAATTTTATTGTTACCCGGCTTCAATTTAAATTTCATAATTCACTCGCTCCATATAAATCGGATTTTTAATGCATTATAACTTTATGCAAACGATATTTACATAACTCTGAAATTTGTTTAATATAATCTCGCAATGTTATATTATGTATCGTTTTATACAACTGTTACAGTTCATTACCAAAGACAATAAGCTATTATTAATTTTAAGCAAATTGGTACATTTGGCTTATTATGTAAATATATTATAATTAAGAGAATTAATCTCAATATGCCTAATTAAAAAATATAGTCATAAAGTTAACTGCCGGTTGATTTGTGGAACGGTTAATATATAAATCTAAGAATCTATTTCAGTAGATGAAGTAGGCTTTTAGAAATAATTTAGGAGGTAAAAGAATGCAATACTGGAACCCAACGTACGAGTGCATGGCGCGGGATAAGATGACCGAAGTCCAAACAAAAAGACTTATAGACACGGTTAAGAAGGTTTATAACAATGTACCCTTTTACCGCAGCAAAATGCAAAAAGCCGGTATTGAACCCGGAGACATAAAATCATTGGATGACTTGAAAAAACTGCCGTTTACAAAAAAGCAGGATTTAAGGGACACTTATCCGTACGGGATGTTTGCCGTACCGATGAGTGAGATTGTAAGAATACATGCATCTTCAGGAACAACAGGGAAGCAGACGGTTGTGGGTTATACACGCGGGGATTTGGACACCTGGGCTGAAGTGATTGCAAGGGCATTGTATAGTGCAGGAGCCAATAAGGAATCTATAGTTCAGGTTGCATATGGTTACGGTTTGTTTACCGGAGGACTTGGAATCCATTACGGTGTTGAGAAAATAGGTGCATCGGTTATACCTGCCTCAGGAGGCAATACTAAACGCCAGCTACAAATAATGAAGGACTTCGGAACGACTATTCTGGCATGTACCCCATCGTATGCACTTTATCTTGCAGAAGAAATGGAGGAAATGGGAATAGACCGTAGTGAATTAAAACTCAAGGCCGGTATTTTCGGAGCAGAGCCTTGGTCGAGTAACATGAGAAAGAAAATAGAGGCGAACTTGGGAATCGTGGCGATGGACATATATGGGCTTAGTGAAATAATAGGGCCTGGCGTGTCGATTGACTGCCCTTGTAAATGTGGTTTACATGTACAGGAAGACCATTTTATACCTGAAATAATAAATCCTGAGACAGAGGAAATTCTGCCTCCAGGAACAAATGGAGAGCTTGTTTTCACAACCATTACAAAAGAAGGACTCCCAATGGTCAGATATCGGACACATGATATATCCTCATTGAATTATGAAAAATGCCAGTGTGGGAGGACTCTTGTCAGAATGAGTAAGGTAACGGGAAGAAGCGACGACATGCTTATAATAAGAGGTGTAAATGTGTTCCCATCGCAGATAGAGCACGTACTTTTAGAGGTAGGTGAAACGGCACCCTATTATCTATTGATAGTGGACAGAGTTGATAATCTGGATATACTTGAGATATGTGTCGAAATGTCACAGAATATGTTTTCGGATGAAGTTAAGAAAATTGAGGACCTTGAAAAGAAAATAAAGAAAGAAGTAGAAAGTACATTGGGAATTAATGCAAATGTCAGGCTTGTAGAGCCCAAGACTATAGAAAGAAGCGAAGGTAAGGCAAATAGAGTAATAGATAAGCGGAAAATTTAGTACGGAGATTAATGGATAGATTGACCACCTTTATAACCATTTCATCCCATTTATATAAAATTGAAAAATTTCCGCAAATCCTAAGAACTAAATTATCAGATGTTTCGAATGCTTTAAAAAAGAGACTTCCAATTATAGAAGTCTCTTTTGCTATTTGTATTAAACATCAAATAAACAATGCTTTAATGTCCCACTCAGAGCCAAATGCTGAATCTTGAACGATAATACCTTTTTGGTCAAGTTTTGCTTTTATTTCATCTGATAATTCATAATTTTTATTTAGTTTAGCATCTTGTCTTTGATTTATGAGCTCTTTTACTTCACTCATATCAATATTATTTAGCTTTATATATTTTTCTTTCATTTGCAAGATAAATTCTTCAGGTTCTTCCAAGAAAATACCTATTAAATTTGCTACTATTATAATGTTTCTATATATTTTATTCAATGTTGTAAGTTTGTGAAGAGCGTTTTCATTGGCATTGGTTAATAAAGCATTTGAGTACTTAAATAATTGTACGAAATCAGAAATCACTAAAGCAGTATTAAAATTATCATTAATAGCCGCAACGAAGGACTTATTAATGCCGTCCACAATATCCGGTTTTATAATTCTACCATGAGGGCCAATGTGCTCATTTAATTCGCTGTTTTCGTTTGCAAAGTTCTTAATCTTATTTAAAGTTTGATAAAAATAGTACAGTCTTTTTTCTGAAGCTGCAAAGTGCTCCTCTGTAAGTTCTTTTAAGCCGTCAGATTGATTTGAAAGAATACATAACTTTAAGACCTCGGGGTGATATTTTGATAATAATTCTTTAGATTCCAGAATATTGCCCAAGGACGCACTTGCTTTTTCAAAATCAATAATAGTACCATTTGAATAAATTTTATATTCAAAACCGTGAATACGTGCAAGTTTTTGCTTTCTATTGTCAGATGTGTTAAATTCATTTGAACTCATTTAATAATTCTCCTTATAAACTCTATTTTTCGATTATAACATAAAAAATATTACTTTTTTATAATACTTTTTGAACAAATCCTTAAAATCATGTAAATTTGCATGAGGATGGGGTAAGATAGTAGTTGAAATAAATTTTAAAAGGGGTATAGAATGAAAAATTTTAAAATAATTGTCCAATATGATGGAAGCAGATATAAAGGTTGGCAAAAGCTTAAAGATAATAACCTTTCAATTCAGGAGAAAATCGAAACAGTACTTTCTAAGATGACCGGAGAAGAAATTCAAGTAATTGGTTGTGGAAGGACGGATGCTGGTACTCATGCTGAAAATTATGTAGCCAACTTTCATACAAATTCAAACAGGTCACCAAAACTGATATTAAATTATTTTTATGAATTTTTGCCTGAGGATATTGTTGTAAAGTCAGTAGAAGAAGTACCCGAAAGATTCCATGCACAACACAATGTTAAATCAAAAACCTATGTGTATAGCATTACTAAAGGAAGATTAAGAAATGTGTTCAATAGAAAATATCAATTTCATTCACTGGAAAAGCTGGATCTTATTCAAATGAGAAATGCAGCTGAATACTTAGTTGGAACCCACGATTTTCAAAGCTTTACCAGCTTGAAAGGGGGCTCAAAATC
>JAEZIU010000143.1 GCA_023436485.1 Bacillota bacterium
ATGATATGTTACTCTTGGACAATCTCGGGGAGTTAAAAAACTTGGAAGACGTAACTCATCGACTGCCCAAACTAACCCGTCACTTTTATCTAAATCACTTCTTGTTGGTATTCGTGGTTTGAAAAACCTTATGCCGCTTTCTTCACTTACATGAAATAGTCTCATCTTGGTACCTCAAAAATTCATATTTATAATTATAAACAATCTCTCTTAAAATTAGTTCATTACAAAATAATACTATAATCTGGAATATTATCATGTCAAGTTTTTCTCATTACCGCAATATTAAATTTTCAAAGCATTATTAATAACTATTTTGATCTAAAACCCAGCTCATCACCAAATAATTCTCCAATCTTCTTTAAATCCTTTAATGCTTCTAAGACTTGAGTTTGATCTGAGTTTATTTCAAAATGTAATATATTATCAATGTCTGACCTTTCTTTATAAATCCCATTAATTATTACATGCCCATTTTTCTTAAAATCAGCTTTTAATTTCAAATCCTGCTCAACTGTGGTAAATATAGCTTCACCAGATAATTTATTGTAACAAGGTTTTAACTGTTTAAAGAACCTATATAATGCCCCAGTAGAAAGCCATAACCCTCCATTTAGCACCTGATAGCTATTTGCTTTTAAGTTAATACATCCCCTTACCCCATATCCTCCATCAAAATCTGTTTGTTCTGGAAATCCAAAAACTTCTGAAATATATATTTCACAATAACCATCTAAACCATTAAATCTAAATGCTCTAACTGGTAACTCAACCATAAACCTAACCTCTTATTCGTTTATATAGAATACTGTTACAAATATTCTATCTTTGGTATTTAATACAGTCAAGTTTCAATACCGCACTATTCAGTTGTCAATGTTCATCTTTATTACTCGTATTACCGCTATATTGCGTACTAGCCAATAAAAAAATACCGCACTTTCATTTACTGAATAATGCGGTACTGATTTCTTCTCTTCTATTCAATTGTTTGTTAAGATTTCTAATTCATGACTGTAACTTAAATCTTCGAATATAAAAAATATGAATCAATAAAATGTTTAACTATTTTTATTTTGCTGGGTCATCCGTTGCAAGTCTGCAATCGTCACAAACAAAATCAACTGTTTGTGTCCGTTTTGACTTTTTCCATTCCCCCCCACATTTTGGGCAATTTTCAGTCATTTTATTTGGTAGGTATAAAAAGTAAAATACTGGTCTTTTTAAAACCGTTTCCAGCTCTGTGCAAATTTTCATTCCATCTTTTGATAATTGTGAATTGGGGTCACTTAATTGCCTTTTTGAAAATATATCTGATAGACAGTACATCCAAATTCTATCAATACTTTTATATACTTTTTGCCAACTCAATATACTAAAATGTTCTTCTTCACCCATTATATGCTCTATTTTATATAAAGGTATTTGGTTACCACAATCTCCACATACTATTGGACTTTCATTTGAAGTATAATTAGCGTAAAGCATATACCAAGAAGGTTCATTACAGCAACAACACTCACCAATATCAATATTTTCTCCTAAATAATCAAGTTTTGTATCAATATCATATAGGTATTTATTCGTATAAATATTATTATATCGAGGGTCAAGGGCATCCTTGTCAGGAACTGTAAGGAAAGCAAAATAGGTATTATCCTTTTTTACAAGCTGATAATCATTTAGTATTTGCCCGTTTTTATATAGTGTAGAGAGATAATCAAATAGAGTTTCCGTCTCATCTTCAACACAATCAGTCTTAAACGTAATTGTCATCCTTAAAAAGTTAGCCATAACTTCATCCTGTTCAAATATATAAATAAAACTATTACATTTATAGTATATTGGGTATTATATTTAGTCAATAGTATTTATGTTACAACAAGTACCGCACTATTCAATTCTCAAAGATCAACTTTCTTAGTTCGCATAATTTTGCGACCCTGTACTAACGTCATGTTGCCATTATTAATCAATTTGTCGATATATCAATACGTCCCATCCTGCTTCTGTTAATACCTTTTTCATTGCTTCAACTGCTCTTACATTGGAATTGCCTTGCCCTCCGGGGCCATTAATAAAGTATCTTGGCCCAATCCATTCACGTTTACCTCTTGTATGTAATCCGGCTGCCCTAACTGCCTCAATAACTTTTTTCTCATTTGCACTTGGTAGAGATAAAGTTACAGTGTCAAGGTTTGCAGTTCCGCCATCCTCTCCCCGTGCTGCTATTTTTCCTGCCCCCGTTGCCCGTTTCAAATCCTCAGTCAATTTTTTATTTTAAACGCTTAAGCTCTTCCATCCTAGATTCATACTTTTGCGTTTCTTCCTGTATCTTTTGAGAAATGGCCGAATTAATGCATACTGTAAATCTCCTATTAGGCTGTTTCCCTTTAATGATAACCAATAGTCTTTTTAAACTCTTTAAAATCTTTCATTATTTCGCCTTCTTAATCATTTTTGTTTATTGGCTTTACCTTTTTAGGTTTATTTGTAAATTAATTGGTGCGTAATATATTCATTTTGCGTACTTAATGCAGATATCAAAAAACCGCAATTCTGTTTATGAATATGCGGTAATAGAATGTTTCTTGATATATAAAGGATTATTACATATGACACACCTTATGCAATGCTCATGCCTTTTTTCTCCAAGGTCGCCCCTTATTTAGCCAACCCCGTTCCTCCCAATACTGCCTTTCAACAGGAGACGAGTCCCATCCGGCTTTGTGCATGTTCGCCATCATAAAAAATACGAGTTTTGTCTTTATACAGGCTTTCGGCCTTTCAACATGTTCGATTTTTCGGGCAAACTTAATCATATCTTTTTCGATTTTTATTTTCTTATCTTCCTTTACACCAGCCCAGTTCATGGCCTGTACGTT
>JAEZIU010000278.1 GCA_023436485.1 Bacillota bacterium
TATATACCCTGTAAAACCAATATCATAGTATGCCTTCATGATTTCAAACAAATCGAAGGAACCGTCTGATGAAAGGTGTGATGACTCATGGAATTTTCTCTCTCCGAAGAACTTGAGATTTCTTACATGTCCAAAATGTATCCTTCCCATTTTACCGAAGTGTCTTATCAATTCGGGTATGTTGTTCTCAGGATTTGCACCTAAAGAACCACTACAAAGAGTTAACCCGTTATATGGACTGTCAACAAGCTTTACAAGTCTTTCAATATTCTTTTTACACGTAACAATCCTTGGCAAACCAAAAAGAGGCCATGGTGGATCATCCGGATGTATGGCCATTTTTACATCAGCTTCCTCACATGCGGAAACAATATTTTCAAGAAAATATTTCAGGTTGTCAAACAATTTATCTTCATCAACATTTTTATATTTTTCTAATGTATCTTTCAATTCGCTTAGTCTTTCAGGTTCCCAACCCGGCAGAGCAAAACCGTTAGAGCTTTTGGCAGTATCCTCCACCAATTTAACCGGGTCTATATCCTTTACTACATCGTGGTCATAGCAAAGTGCGTTTGATCCATCCTTCAAGGGATATGCAAGGTCATTTCTCAGCCAGTCAAATACAGGCATAAAGTTATAACATATAACCTTTACCCCCACTTTTCCCAAGTTAATTATAGACTGTCGGTAGTTTTCAATGTATTTATCTCTGCTTGGCAATCCCAGTTTGATATCTTCATGTACATTTACACTCTCAATAACCTCAAGCTTCAATCCAGCCTTTTCAACAGAGTCCTTGAGTGCAATTATTTTGTCCATGGGCCAAACCTCACCAACAGGTACATCATACAATGCTCCTACAACTCCCGTAACTCCGGGTATTTGTCTTACTTGTTCCAAACTGATACTGTCGTCATTTTCTCCAAACCAACGAAAGGTCATCTTCATAAGTATCATCTCCTTCATGCTTCATACTATTTTACGTATTTTGCTAAAACATTTTTAACTGCATCTTTTCCTTCTATAAATTCCTTGAAGTATCCTTCAATTTTTTCACCCAGTCCCTCGTCATAAAGGTTTACACCGAAAATCTTATCATTTGCTAACAATGGTTTTAACTGCTCTCCAACTGTTTCGGCCTTGCCCAGCACAATGCCTTCAAAATACGTCTTTAACTGGTCTAACATAGGGTCAGGACTTAGCTCCATTTCATTGCCGTTATCGTCTATACCCATGAGATATCTACACCAGCCGGCAATAACAAGGGGGATATATGTTAAACTTTTTACATCGTATGTGGAATGGTTTACATATGTCTTTATTGTCTCACCAAAACGAACCGGTATTTTTTGTGATGTATCACAAGCGATTCTTTGTGGTGTATCCGGGATATATGGGTTGGGAAACCGCTGATTTATTACTTCATCTATGAAGGCTTGCGGGTCTATTATCCCAGGGTTTATAACTACTGGCATTCCTTCTTTATAGCCTATATTCTCAACCAGTTTCCCCAACTGAGGATTCTTCATTTCATCGGCTATGAGTGTATAGCCCAAAAGGCATCCGAACACGGCAAGTGCAGTATGCAGAGGATTTAAGCATGTGGTAACCTTCATTCTCTCTACATTTTCAACTGTACTTTTGTCTGTGAAATATACGCCGGCCTCCTCAAGAGGCATTCTGCCATTGGGGAATTGGTCTTCAATTACCAGATACTGAGGTTTCTCAGCGTTTACAAATTGTGAAATATACGTATTCTTGCTTGTACGAATAATTTCAGTGTCCTCAAGTCCCATTTCCACTAAAGCCTTGTTTACTGTTTCAGAAGGCCTTGGAGTGATTTTATCAATCATTGAACATGGGAATGAAACCTTTGAAGGGTTATTAATATATTCTAAAAATCCCTTTTCGACTAAGCCATTATCAACCCACTTTTGAACAAGTGTCTGCATAGACTTTTTAAGAAGATCCCCGTTATGTGAGCAGTTATCCATGCTTACCATTGCAACAGGAAATTCTCCTGCCAAATATCTGCCGTACAGCAATAATGAAATTTTAGCAATCAGGCTCTTAGGCTCCTTCAACCCATGCTGCATATCTTGTATTACATCAGGAAGATATTCCTTTGACATTCCTGTGAGTGAATAACCCTTTTCTGTCACTGTAAAGCTGACAATTTGTAAAGATGGCTTACGGAAAATTACTTTTACTCTTTCCCAATCCTCAGTTCGGGCAGTATCTCCTACCAAGCTTTCTGAAACGCTACCAATAACTTTCTTTTCAAGTCTTCCATCCGGGTGAAGGTGAACCAATAAACTTAAATTATCAAAAGGTTTGTATACTTTATCAATAATTTCGTAATCAAAGGTTTCAGCAACAATTATTCCTGAATCTGATTTTCCTGAATCCAACAGATTTTGCTGTAGTGCTGCAATAAATCCTCTGAATATATTACCTGCACCGAAGTGAAGCCATTTAGGTTCTTTTTTAGTTTTACTCAGCATTTTTTCATAATCGAATTTGGGTAACTCTACTTTATTAGCCTCCCAAGCACCATAATCCTTCATACCATTTCTATTCAACTTCATATGTATTTCCACCCCCGCAAAGTTTAAAAGTTATTCCAATATCTTCGGTGTATATATAAGCAGTTGATTAATAGGCAAAACATAAAATAAAATATCCCATACCGAACTTTTGCTTTAAAAATTCGTTAGGGATAAATTGCTATCAACTTCTTCGTCATTATTATAGGTAATATACCTTTTTCGTTCAATATTCACTTTTAATCAGCCCATATACATTTTAATTAAATAAGTAAAATAAATAGCCGGAAGCATTGTATTTCCTACTATAATATAAAAAAGACTGCCTAATTAATTAGGTCAGTCTTTTATCTTCATGTACAAAATTACTTTCTAGCTACACCTGATTTTCTAGCTGCTTCACCAACTGCTGCTGCAACTGCCTTAGCTACTCTAGGATCAAATGGAGATGGAATAACATAGTCTGATTTAACTTCTGCATCTGTAACTAATCCGGCTATTGCATACGCAGCAGCAATTTTCATTTCATCATTTATTTCACGAGCTCCTACATCAAAAGTACCTCTGAAAATACCAGGGAATGCAAGAACATTGTTTACCTGATTTGGATAATCTGAACGACCAGTTCCTACAACTGCAGCACCAGCCTCAAGTGCTAACTCAGGCATAATTTCTGGAGTTGGGTTCGCACATGCAAAGATTATTGGATTCTTTGCCATTGTCTTAACCATTTCTGGTGTAACCATTCCAGGTGCTGATACTCCGATAAATACATCAGCGTCAACGATAACATCCTTCAATAAACCTCTTTTACCTTCAAGGTTAGTAATCTTAGCCATTTCAGCCTTGATTGGATTTAGGTTATCTCTTCCCTCATAAATAACACCCTTTGTATCACAGAGAACAACTTTCCTTAGACCCATTGAGAAAAGAAGCTTTGTAATAGCGATAGCTGCTGAACCAGCACCGTTAACAACTATTGAAACATCTTCAATCTTCTTTCCAACGAACTTTAATGCATTGATAAGACCTGCAGCAGTAACTATTGCAGTACCATGCTGATCATCGTGGAATATTGGAATATCACATTCTTCTTTCAATCTCTTCTCAATTTCAAAACATCTGGGAGCAGCGATATCCTCCAGATTTACACCGCCAAAGCTACCTGATAATAGCTTAACAGTGTTTACTATAGTATCAACATCCTTAGATTTAATACATAGAGGAATTGCATCAACATCTCCAAAAGTCTTGAAAAGGCAGCATTTTCCTTCCATAACTGGCATTCCAGCTTCTGGTCCAATATCTCCTAAACCTAATACTGCTGTACCATCAGTAATAACAGCTACCAAGTTATGTCTTCTGGTATATTTGTAAGAATTCTCTATATCCTTCTGAATTTCTAAACATGGCTGTGCAACTCCAGGTGAATAAGCTAATGATAAATCTCTGCCATCCTTTAATGGAGCTCTGCATATTACTTCTATTTTTCCCTCCCACTCTTCGTGGGCTTTGATTGAATCTTCATAGATAGTTCCCATTTCGTAATTCCTCCAAACGTTTAATAGTAAATATGTCAGTTTTTTCTTAATGCAAGAAACAAATAAACGATAATTCTATCGAAAGAATTAAGTATGTTTATTTGTTCCTTTTAATTTTACACTATTGTGAAATCTTTCACAACCTATTTTTTTATCCTTTTATTAAAGATACTTTCCTGGTTTTTAAAAACTTATATATCTTTAACTTGGTCAATAACTGCTTTTACCTGTTCAGCTGAATGCTTCAAAAGTTGTAATTCTGCATCTGAAATATTCAATTCGAGAACTTTTTCAGCTCCATTACCGCCAACTACTGTAGGAACATTCACTAAAACATCCTTTATTCCGTATTGTCCGTCAAGAACAGTACCAACAGGCATAATAGTATTGAAGTCCTTCAATATAGATTCAACTATTCTGTTGATTGAAAGAGCTATACCATAGTAAGTTGCTCCCTTATTCTTTATAATAGTTGCACCTGCTACCTTAACTTCACTGAAAAGAGCATCCTTATCGATGTTTAATCCATTAATTTTTACATATTCATCAAATGGTACACCTGCTATATTAGTTGCACTCCACAATGGTAATTGAGAATCACCATGTTCACCAACAATATAACCGTGAACGTTAGCTATGTCTACATCCAAGGCTTGGCTGATATGAGTTCTTAATCTAGCACTGTCAAGAACTGTACCTGATCCGATAACTTTGCTTGCAGGCAATCCAGACCATTTTTGAGTCATGTACGCCAATACGTCAACAGGATTTGATACACTTACTATTACACCTGTATTGTAGTGCTTCATAAGTTCAGTAACTATGCTCTTCATTATCATAGTGTTTTTCTTAGCAAGATCCAAACGTGTTTCGCCCGGCTTTCTTGCTGCACCTGCAGTTACAACTATAACATCACAATCCTTAACATCTGAATAGTCTCCAGAATAAATTGTCATATTTCCTGAGAATGATAAGCCATGGCTGATATCAAGAGCTTCGCCATAAGCCTTTTCTTTATTTACATCAATTAATACTAATTCAGAAACCAAGTTGTTTATAGACATCGCATATGCAGCTGATGCTCCAACAAATCCTGCTCCTATGATCGCAACTTTAAAACCCATTAAAATCCCTCCATATTTTTCACAATTGCTATTAGCGTAACACAATATGTTTTAATATACAAACATAATTTTTCCTTTTTTTTAGATTTCTATTCCAATTTGTTACGAATTTTTTAAGAATACATCAATTATTGTGACCAAATCAAGTATTTTTAAACTATATTACTCTATTTGCATATAAAATAGTGCAAAATACAAAAAAGACATCCTAAAATGTCTTTTAATCTTTTATATATTTCTTTCGTATATTAATCTGAGACCCTCTAGGGTAAGGGTGGAATTAACATCATTTATGGTTATTGATTCCTCAGCTATCAGTCTCGAAAGACCCCCTGTTGCAATAACCCTTATATTTTCTTCATGCATCTCTTTTTTGATTCTGTGTACAATATAATCAACCTGACCTACATACCCATAAAAAACTCCTGACTGCATACTTGAAACCGTATTCTTTCCGATAACGCTTTCAGGTTTTACCAAATCAATCCTTGGCAATTTTGCCGCCTTTTGATACAACGCCTCCGCACTTATCTTAACTCCCGGACATATGACACCACCCAGATATTCTCCCTTTTCCGATATTGCACAAAAAGTAGTGGCCGTGCCCATATCTACAATAATAAGGGGTCCTCCGTACATTTCAAAACCGGCTACTGCATTTACTATCCTGTCGGCACCCACTTCCTTTGGATTCTGACATCTGATATTTATTCCTGTTTTTGTGCCGGGCCCTATAATCATGGGCTGAATATTTATATATTTTTTTATGGCATGTTCCAATGTATACATAATAGGCGGTACAACAGATGCAACAATCACTGCCTCAATCTTTTCTATTGATAGCTTTTCATGGTTAAACAATCCAAGTATCAACATTCCAAGTTCATCTGATGTTCTCTCTTTATTGGTACCCAGCCTCCAGCTTGCAAGCAATTTTTTGTCTTCAAATACACCCAATACAATATGTGTATTACCCACATCGACTACTAAAACCATATTCCCTCCAGATAATAAGGCTAAACTCCAAGCCTCATACTCCTTATTTCTTTTAACTCAAGGTCTATTTCTTTTTGAATCCTTATAATATCATTGGCAATGTCCTCAACAGTTTCCTCAGCACGAGGTTTGATAGCCGGTCTCTGAAAATGCTGCTTGTATGGCTCTCTGTTTTCTCTGCCTTGAAAATTATCACGGTGGTAGTTTCTCTGATGGTTATTTTCTCTGTGCTGAGTGTCTTTGGTCGCTGATGATTCCCTGTTTGTATTATCTCTCTGGTTATTTTCCCTAGGAGTAAAATCCCTCTTTTGCTGATTGTTTTCCCTCGGCTGGTAACCTTCTTTTTGCTGGTCTCTGGGGGGTCTGGTACTTCTGACATGACTTTCCTTGTGCTGTGTTTCTCCGTCCTTTTGATATACCTTTTGTTGTGGTACAGGTTGAGTTGTCTGCTGCCCGGCCTGTCCGTCATCCCTTACATAATTTTTCCTCGGGTATTCATTCTTCTTAACCAATGATAAAATCCTCCTTGCCATATTTGCTAAGCTCTATGTATATCCCAGCAAGCCCCTTACCTGAATCTCACCTGCTGCTATTTCCCTGATAACTCCATCTTTACATTTTACAATAAGTCTCCCGTCATGTGCAATGGATTGGGCTGTTCCAATATATTCTACATCTCTGTAAGCAACTTTTACTTCCTTGCCTATGGTGACCGAATAATCTGTCCATTTGTCTATTATATCCTTATTTTTTCCATGTAGCACGTACTTATATATTTTTTCAAAGTTGGTTAGAATACTTCCCAACAAATGGGACCTTGATACGGACTCGCCTTTATGCATTTTTAATGAAACCGCCCTTTGCCGTATCTCATAATCAAAAATCTCAGAATCCTGATTTGCATTTATTCCTATACCAACAACAACATAGTTTACATGGCCCGGCTCAGCACTTAACTCGGTAAGAATTCCTCCAAGTTTTCTGCCGTCTAATATTATATCATTAGGCCATTTTATTCCGCAAACTATTCCTTGCGTTTCCTTTATGGCTTCCACTACTGCAACTGAAGCTGCAAGAGTAATTATCTGTATATTTTCGGGCTCAAGGTCAGGCCTTAAAACTAAAGAAACCCATATTCCCTCTGATGTATCAGACTGCCACTGCCTTCCTATTCTACCCCGTCCCATTGTCTGTCTGTCCGCTACAATAACTGTCCCATGGGCACAGCCTTCGTTGGCAATTTTTTTTGCATAATTATTTGTGGAATCTATTTCCGCAAAGTGCTGAATGTTACCCCCGATTAACTGTCCCTGGGGAATATTAATTTCTCTCCTGTCCAGTATATCCGGAGCTCTAAGAAATTTATATCCTTTTTTTGATGATGACTCTATAGTATAACCGTCTTTTCTCAATTCATTTATATGTTTCCAAACTGCTGTTCTGGAAACGTTTAACGCTTTGCTTATATCTTCGCCTGAAATATATTGGGCTTGTTCTTTAAGTATTTTCAAAATCTGATTTTTCACATGGAACCTCTAACTAAAAAATTTTGTTTAATTCCGGCTTTCTTATGCAGTAAATTTGGCCTGATTGGTCCGTAAAAATTGCTTTCCCGCCATCGTTGCTTTTTATTGTATCAACTTTACCCAGTTCTGCCAGCCTGTTAAATAAGCTGTATAAAAGATAGTCATCAAATTTGTCATATTGTTCTCTGAAATTATTTAAAATATTATTTATGTACAAGTCTTCAGAATTTCCATAAATAACGGGTAAATCCATGCAGCTGTCAACTCTGGCTGCTTCTCCTGCTAATATGGTTGAGGTAATAAGACATTCCGGCATGCGGTAAGTACCGAAAATATATTTCTCCAGCGGAATTACTGATTTATTATATAATTCAAGGTTCTCAGGCTCTTCTTTTATAGTATCGTAAACAAATCTGTCTGCGACGTAACATTTGTCGCCTCTGACATTTATCTTTATACAGGTTAGTGATTCTGAATTATATGAATTCATGTCATCCCGTGGGTTTATAAGACCTGCGAAACACTGCTGAATATCCCCATCTATCATTACCTCCTTGTCAAAGAAAGCTGACAGCTTGAGACCACAGTCGATTATATCAGATACTTTATCAGAGCTCACATAATAATAAACCTCAGGCATTTTATCCTCCATACAATAAAAAAAGACTGTTCCCATTATTATTACATTTTTTTAAATTCTACCATATACGCTCTGTTATGGGAAGGATATGTTTAAGAAATTGTATTTAGGATTTATCAAAGGAGGCTGCTGCAAAAAACTGTTTTATGTTGCAGCAACCTCTATATATAATTCATTTTATAGATTTGTACTTAATTGCTCAATATTTTCAATAGATGCATTTAAACTGCCTTCAAGCAGCATATTTGCATGTTCCTGCTCTTTTTTTAACCTGTTTATCACCTGAATTGCCGGATCGAACTCTTCATAGAACAAAGCTATCAAATCCCCTGGTTGGGCATCCAGCATAGCTTTTTCAAGTGCCTCGGTTTCACTGTATATTATTTCAACATTCTCTCTTTTAGCCCCGGCAGTAATTATACTCTGTTCGAATATGTCCGCCACTTCTCCGCGTCTTCGGCCTCGCAGATCAATGTCTTCCTTTATATAAATCTTATGGAAGGAGTTTGCACAAAGTTCCCCAACTTCTTTGAAGTTTGTATTCTGCCTGTCCCCGGGCATACCGATTATTCCTACCAGCCTTTTTGCCTTTATCCTTTGCATGAATTTTACTACAGCAGAATATCCTGCAATGTTATGACTATAGTCAATCATAACCTTGAATGCTCCCATATCAAAAATATTAAATCTACCGGGATTAAGTTCCGTATCCGGCTGGAACGTACTCATGCCTTTCACAATTATATCCAATGGAACATTCAGTCCGATGAGTGCTGATATTGCAGCCAACGAGTTTTCTATATTACAGTCGACTATTCCTCCAAAAGTAATGGGAATATCTTCTAATCCTATAAGCGGAAGCTTTCTGTTATTTCTTTGAATCCATATATAGCCGTCCCTTACGTATACAGCTATATTTTTTGGATTTTTGCAATGCCTTTTAAATATGGGGTTAGATATACCTCTACTAAACATTATGACATTGCTGCGAGCCCTTTCCAATATATAGGGTGTCATAGCGTCCTCGGCATTAAGTACTGCATATCCATCGTGCTTTACTGCTTCAACCACAAGTGCCTTGGTTTTAGCAAGATCCTCAATTGTATTTATTCCGTCTATTCCCAGATGGTCATCGCTAATATTGATAAGAACACCCACGTCAGCCAGATCATATCCTAAGCCTTTACGGACAATTCCACCTCTGGCTGTTTCCAGAACTGCAATATCAACTTCCTTATTTGCCAATATGACTTCTGCACTGACAGGGCCGGTATTATCACCCTTCTGCACACATTCACCGCCGATATAAATGCCGCTCGTTGATGTCATACCTACATTGTGTCCCATAAGTGAAAGAGTGTGTTTTATAAGTCTTGTTGTTGTGGTTTTACCATTTGTTCCTGTAACCGCTGCAATTGGTATGCTTACCGGTTTATTCGGCGGGTACATCATATCAAGTATAGCATCCGCAACATTTACAGATTCCCCCTCACTGGGGTGAAGATGCATTCTAAGGCCCGGCGCTGCATTTACTTCTATTATTGCACCACGGTTGTTATCAATAGGAATCGAAATATCCTGTGCAGAAAAATCTATCCCCGCTATATCAAGACCCATGACTTTTGCAGCAGCAATTGCATACTGTGCGTTTTTGGGATGAATTTCTCTTGTACAGTTTTTGGCTGTACCTCCGGTACTAAGATTTCCGTTCTGTCTCAGATTAACTGTTTGTCCGGGTTTTAAAATAGTATCCGGTGAATACCCTTGGGTCTTGAGATAATTTATAGATATTTCATCCAGCGTAATAAGTGTCAAGGGCTTTTCGTGATCTTCGCCCCTTAGCGGATTGGTGTTTTCATATTCTACAAGCTGCGATATGGTACTGATTCCGTCTCCTGTCACTCTCGGAGGCCTTCGCTCGGAAACAGCACAGACCTTACCTCCCACAATCAGTACACGATAATCCTTACCACTAACATATTTCTCAACTATAACTTTTTTCGAGTATTTACGTGCCTCTGTAAAAGCCTCCCTGATTTTATCCTCAGAACAGATATTTACAGTCACCCCTTTTCCCTGGTTAGAATCTATTGGCTTAATCACCAAGGGGTATCCTACTTTTGATGCCTCTTCCAAAGCCTCCTGTTCTGTTCTTATAACAACCCCGTATGGAACAGGTATGTTGTTATCCATTAAAAGCTTTTTAGTCATCTGTTTATCGGATGCAATATCTACCGCAATGCAGCTTGAGCCATCCGTAAGTGATGCTTGAATTATCCTTGTGTACTTCCCGTAGCCAAGTCTGAGAATGCTTCCGTCTCCGATTCTGGTTACAGGAATTCCTCTTCTTTTTGCAGCCATATAAATAGCTTTTGTGGTTGGACCCATGTCTGTATCTGACGATAAATATTTCAATTCCTTCATTATTTTTTCTAAATCCAGGGGATTATCTTCAGCAAAGGCCTCTACTATTTCAATTGCCTTTCTTCCGCACTCTGTGGCAAAAGCCTCGTTACTATATTCATAAATTATATAATATTTAGATGTATTACCTATTTGTCTAGTTTTACCATATTTTACGAAGTAGCCAAACCTGTTTTGGATTGCTATTATTAAATGTTCAGCTACATGTCCCATGTATGTTCCTTCTTCTAATCTTTCACCGAATCCTCCTACATACCCCACACCGCAGGTGTGTTCTGCAAGTTCAGGGAAAAATTCTAGAAGTTTTTTATTAAATCCCGGTATGTCCTTAGTAGGTCCTTCTTCATATTTTCCAATATCCACTACCATACGGATTACTGACCGATGACTATATATATTCCTTCCTTTAAAGCAATAAATGCTTTGAATCTGCACCTTGAAAAACCTCCTGATAAGTTGAATATTACAACATTTAATTATGTTTGTTTTCTTTGGGCCTTATTATTTTTCTCCGACTGATATCATATCCGTATCCGCCCGGTAATATGTGTATGGTTACATTTGACAATGCAATTATTTCCTCAGATTTTAATTCTGAAACATTAGATTCTTGTATAGTATTTCCATCTATAACAGTAACACAATTTGTCCCTATTACTTCAAAGGAGGCATCTGAATAAACCTTTATTGAAGTATCTTCATCTATACCTATTCCAAGGACTGAAGGGTTTTGGGCAACTCCTATCAATAATCTGCCAAGCCTTCCCCTTTGTTCAAAATGCTGATCTATTATAACCTGATCTATGAATCCAAGTCCCGGTGACATCCCCAGCGTACACTTTCTTGCAGCAGAATTCCCATTCCCGTCAACTATCATTACACTACTCATCACGGAGGCACCTGCACTTGTCCCTATGATTGGTATGCCCTTTTTATACATATCCATGAGCACCTTGGCAGTTTTAGTCCCGCCTAATATACTGGTAATCCTTAGTTGGTCTCCTCCTGTAAAAAAAACCCCTGCAGCATCTGAAATTTTTTGGGCCACAGAGTCGTTGTTTGCATCTGTTCTGCTATCTACATTTAAAACGTCTATGGACTTTACTCCAAGTCTGGAAAAAACATTCCTGTATTCTTTGCCTACTTCCTCGGGTTTTTGCGTGGCTGTTGTTAAAACCATGATTTTTGAATCAGGGCCCCCGCACATATCAATCGCATGCTTGAGCACCTTACTCTGGCCCCATTTATCTTCAGCCCCTCCAATTATCAAAAGGTTACCGTTCACCAAGTCATCCATCGTTTTCCTCCAAATATATTAATCAAAGGTGTAATTAGTTTTTAAAATCCAAAATAGCTCATTGTTGTAGCCAACAGCCTGTTGCTAAAGGCTAATCCTGCACCCATGAGAAAAATTGATGCTACAACAAGCAAGACTCCGACTCTGCTTTTTTCATCTTTAGCAGCCAGAATTCCGGAAATCACTCCAATCATTCCAAAAACAAACGGATATATGAAAAGTGATAGTACGGCTGAAACCCAACCTCCTAATAAAATAAAGCCTTTCCTAAAATCTACATTATGTTGTGATATTTCATGAACACTCATAATCTTCACAGCCTCCATCAACCGCTTTTACGGCTATTAAAAATGTGGTACTTTTTTCATAGCCTATTATTTGCAAAATGTAACTTTACTATTCATTAACATAAATGTAGAAAAATCATTATATAATAATAGTTGTTAAAATTAGGAGGTTACCGATGAAGAAATTTTATATTTTTATAATCATTTTATTTGTATTGATTTTTTCCAATTCCATTAATGAATCAGAAACAAAACCCGTGTTGATGGGAGAGTCAGCAGAAATCAATCAATCCGATTCCAGTCCTTCGCCCGAGATACTCTATGACTCTAAGGACATTAATCCTATTAAAATAATGGCATTAAAGAATAGTATATATATTACAGACAATAAAAATAGTTTTGATCAAAATGAATACTGCGAAGTTCCTACCGAACTTGCCGGCTCAAAAATTCTGGTTAATAAGGATACTCCCTTAGAAAAAGACAACATGAAAGTTAATCTAACAGATATTGATTCCCGTAAAGTAATACTTGAACATCCGGGCCTGAAGCTGGGTTCCTCTGCAGCCAAAGCCCTTTATTCCATGCTTGCTGCAGCCCAAAGGGATGGTATTAAGGGGTTTGTTTTGAATAGTGCGTACAGGTCGGAGTCATCTCAACAGGAAATATTTAACTACAATCTCAACGTTTTTAAAAAGAGCTGTAAAACTTATAGTGAGGCCCTAAAAAAAACCCACCTGCTGGTGGCTGCGCCAGGGTTTTCAGAGCACCAAACAGGCCTTGCCGTGGATTTGTTCAGTGTTAACGGACGGCATAGAAGTGATTTTAAAGGAACAAAGGAGCAAATATGGTTGGACTCCAACGCCTATAAGTATGGCTTCACACTAAGGTACTCCAGCGATAAAACCGAAGTAACCGGAGCAACCTATGAACCATGGCATTTTCGCTTTACAGACATTCCTCTTAGCACTTATCTGTTTTCAAAGGGCCTTTGCCTTGAAGAATTTTATCAAAAAATTTTTTCCGGGCAGGTTTTGGAGGGCAAATATTGCCTGTTTATGAAGGTTGACAGAGATCAGAAGGTTTATTTCAGAGGCAGTAAAAATGCTACTATCGCGCTTGAGCCTGTAAAAAAAGGAGTTCTTCTTTTAACAGTTAAATATAAAACATAACTTCTCTGTTGTATAATTACAATGCAGTATAAATTTAATATAAGGAGTACATTTTTTATGAAACGAGCATTACTTGTAATTGATGTCCAGAACGAGTATTTTACCGGGAAATTGCCTGTTACATATCCCTCAGACAGCTATAGTAATATTCTAAAAGTTGTTGATACTGCCAATGAAAAAAGTATACCGGTTATTCTGATTCAGCATACTTCTCCCGGTGAAAATGCTTCCATGTTTAAAAAAGGAACCAATGAATGGAATATTCATCCTGATCTCTTGCTTAGGAAGTATAATGAAATTGTTGAAAAAAATCTACCCAGCAGCTTTACAAATACTAATCTGGAAGCCGTATTGAAGGAATTGGATATAGATACTGTTACAGTAGCAGGTTATATGACTCAGATGTGCTGTGATACAACTGCCAGACACGCAATGCATATGGGATATTCTGTAGAATTCCTTTCAGATGCTACCGGAACACTCCAATTTTCAAATAATGCAGGAACTATATCTGCGGAAGATCTTCATAAGGCTATACTTATTACACAAGCAGCAAGATTCAGTAAAGTACTTTCTTCCGACGAATGGATCAAAAACCTGTGAGACCTTAAAAAAAGCTGTTGTAAACTATCTTTGAATAGTCTGCAACAGCTTTAGGAATTAGTATATATTAAAAGTATTTGATTCTATATATGCTCTCTAATAAGCTTACCCATATCCTTGGTACCAACCACTTTTGTACCTGAAGATGCTATGTCAGCAGTTCTGTATCCGTTATTTAGAACATCGGAAACAGCTTTTTCAATGGCATCAGCCTCACCAGTAAGATCAAGTGAATATCTTAACATCATAGCCACTGAAAGTATTGTTGCAATAGGATTTGCTTTGTCTTGCCCTGCAATATCCGGGGCAGACCCGTGTATAGGCTCATAAAGCCCCAGTTTCGTAGAACCAACACTGGCAGATGGCAGCATTCCGATTGAACCTGTTATCATGGAAGCTTCGTCCGATAAAATATCTCCAAATATGTTACTTGTAAGTATAACGTCAAATTGAGCAGGGTTTCTTACCAACTGCATCGCTGCATTATCAACATACATA
>JAEZIU010000287.1 GCA_023436485.1 Bacillota bacterium
CGTTTCACGTTTACAAAAAAATCATAAGATAGCTTGACATTTTTATACCCAATAACTATAATAGCCTTATAAAAAGAAAACGGTTTTACAGCTTTGATTATACTCAAACATAAGAAAATAATGGAAATACACACAAAGTCTATTATTTGATATGCTATGAAAATTTTCACAAATGTAGAATCGTTTTTTACATGAATTAATTTTTTAAGGAGGGTTAAGATGCAAAAGAAATGGTTTAGAATTGTATCACTTGTACTCGTTGTTCTTATGGTCCTTACTGGATGTGCCGCAGATCCTGCGACTTCCACATCTCAAGACACTCAAAGTTCTGCAAGTTCCTCAACCAAAACAGAAGAAGATACCGTTGAGTTGACTTACTGGACTGGAACATGGCACGAAACTTTACTTCCGGAACTAATGGTAAAGTTTAACGAGAAACATCCCAACATTAAGATTAAAGCGGAATATTTTCCTTGGGACGGTATGGCTGACAAATATACCGTTGCACTTCAAAGCAACAGCGGCCCAGATTTGATGAACCTGGCCTACATATGGATATTACCATATGCTACCATGGGCAAACTAGAAAATCTTAACAGTTATATTGAGAAGTCCAATACTGATCTTTCTGACTTTTTCAGCGGTGCACTTAATGCAGGACAAAAAGATGGTAATACATATGCGCTTCCGTACCGTACGGAGGGCATAGCTTTGCTTTATAACAAGGATATGTTTAAGGAAGCGGGCCTTGATCCCGAGAAGCCACCAGAGACATGGGCGCAGCTTCGTGAATATTCTAAAAAGCTAACTAATGATAAAGTTGCGGGCTTTGGTATGTGCGGCAAACAAGTCGATAATGTAACCATACAGATATACTCGCTTATGATGTCCAACGGTGCAGAACTTATTAAATCCGATGGTCTGACAACTGATTTTACCTCTCCAAAAGCAATGGAAGCATTTACTAATTGGGTTGAAATGGCTACAGTAGATAAATCTGTACCTGCAAGTGTTCTTGAAAATGACAACACTACCAACCGTAATCTGTTTGCCAATGAGCAGGTGGCAATGTACATTTCCGCAAGTTATGACCTGCAGCCTATAAAAGAAGCTAATCCTGACATAAATATGGGCTTTGGCTTATTCCCAGCCATGACCACCAAGGGAGAAACAAAGACTCAGATCGGTGGGTGGTCGCTTGGTATGACAAATACATGTAGCAACAAGGATGCGGCATTTGATTTCATTAATTTCTTTACCAGCACTGAAATGTGCCCACTATACAGTGATACATTGCCAGCTCGCAAATCGAGTATGAGTAATGATTTGTACAAAGACCCTGATTTCCAGATTTTCTTTGATTGTCTCGAATATGCGACTGCTATTCCAGCATCCTCAGTAATCACTCAGGTAAATCAGGCTGTATATGTGCAAGCACAGGCAGTTTTGGCTGGAGAAGCTACTGTTGAAGAAGCAATGGCAGCTGCAGCAAAAGAAGCAGAAGCAGCCCTGAAAGAAGCGGAATTCTGATTGACATAGGGATTATAACGGGACGGATACTTCTTCTGTCCCGTTTTTCCTGATAAATATAAAATCTAGCGTTAACTCTCAATAAGCAATAAAAAGGTTTAATCTGGAAAACTCATTATCAATAGCATCCAAAAATATTATACGAGGAGAGATAATGGTGAAAAAATCCTTCATTCGGAGACACGTCGGCATATTTTATGTATTGCCTGCAATACTGGTAGTTGCAGGAATTATGTTTTTTCCATTATTATACACCATAGTTTTGAGCTTTTTTAAACAAAATGTGTTTACTCAAAATATGACTTTTGTAGGGTTGGATCAGTATATTAAACTGTTTAATGATCCGATTTTTTACAAGGTCACAAAGAATACAGCATTTTGGACAGTAGGAAGTGTCTTATTCCAGACCCTTATTGGATTTTCACTTGCTCTGATTGTTCATAAGATAAATAAGAATTTGCAAACAATTGTACGCATCTTGTTGGTGGTCCCGTGGGTTATTCCAGGCATTGCCGCAGTTCTGGTCTGGCAGTGGTCTTATCATACCGATTACGGCATTATTAACGAGTTTTTAAAGCAATTAGGGTTAATTAATACAAGTATCAGTTGGCTTGGCAATACGAAGACCTCTCTAATTTCAAGCATAATTGTTAATGTGTGGAAAATGACTCCTCTAGTAATGCTTTTAATAGAAGCGGCCCTGCAGAATGTTCCGGCGGATTTGAAAGAGGCTGCGCGTGTAGACGGAGCCACTAGGATAAAGGTATTTAGTGTTGTTACAATGCCTCATATAGCGCCTATTTTAAAAACAACTGTGCTTTTGCTTACTATATGGACATTAAATGCTTTCACATATATCTATATCCTTACCACTGGAGGACCTAATTATAGCTCCGAAATACTGTCATTGTACATTTACCGTAAGGCTTTTCAGGATTTCAACTATTCCTATGCAAGTGCGGCAAGCGTAGCCTTGTTCCTGTTGACAGCTGTATTCAGCATTTTATATATTCGTTTTACACTAAAAGGAGGAAATTATGATCAAGAATAAAGGCATCCTGCCAATCACAGCAAAAATGTTAACTGCCGCAATTCTGCTACTGATGATTTTTATCGCATTGTTCCCTCTTTTATGGATGATTTTTACCTCCGTCAAACCCCAAAGAGAGATATTTTCCATACCACCACGAGTATTCTCCGACGCTCCTTCATATTCAAACTATCTTCGCGTATTGTTTCAAAGCTCTATCCCTCGTGCTTTCATAAACAGTACAATTGTAGCATTGGGAGCTACTGCTGGTACGATTCTGCTTTCTTCTTTTGCTGCATATGGTTTGGCAAGATATCGTTTTATCGGCTCTTCAGCCGTATCTGTAACGTTACTTTTCGGACAGATGATGCCAGGGGTCGTTGTTTTGCTTCCTTTATATCTTTTTTATAGTAAAGTTGGATTTATAGATTCCTATAGGATACTAATATTAACGAATCTAGCGGTCAGTCTGCCTATGGGCGTGCTTACACTCACTCCGTTTATTAAAAACATTTCGGTAGATATTGATGGGTCTGCAATGATTGATGGAGCATCGGCAATTTCGATCTTGTTTCGCATCATACTTCCCATTGCTTCACCGGGATTGGTTACAATCGGAATTTTTTCATTTTTAAATACTTGGGAGGAATATTTGTTTGCTGTTAACTTTACCAATAGTGCAGCTTATAAAACGTTGCCCGTATCCCTTGCTGAGTTTAAGGGGCAATTTGTAATAGACTGGGGAGGAATGATGAGCGCTGCAGTAATCATTAGTGTTCCTGTTCTTCTTTTATTTCTACTTTGTAATAAGTATTTTATTCAAGGAATCACCGATGGTGCGGTCAAAGGCTAACAAACACCTATGTACTGATTATCATGATATTTCATTATCAAAAATACTTCTTTTTAAAAAAATAGTAGAGCGCCTATTTTGCGTGATATGTTCACATTAGTTGGTAAATACTAGTTAATAATTTTGTTATATAAGTTATTATTGATTACAATACACAACAATTATGTTATGGAATAATACAATTATTGCCGGTATCTTGATGATGAGGCCGGCTCCAATCTCCATTATTGTCAAAAAAGTGAATTGTAATTACTAAATTGAAGGAATATTTATTTACAAAACAATATGAAAGATATAAAATAAATATAAAACCAATACAACAAACAAAAAACAACACAAACACATATAAATACAAAGCGTAGAATAACAAGATATATAATATCCAAAATTTACAACCATAAACATATAGCCTATAAATACAAAGTTAAAATACATAGTGTTCTTACCTTAAATTCTCAAAATCTTCATTTTAATCAATTACATAGAAAGAGGTAGTCAAATGAATATTGATATTCAAATAAAGAATGAAATCTGTGACATTGGCAGAAGGATATATACCAACGGTTTTGTTGCTGCGAACGATGGCAATATTACTGTCAAAGTAGCAGATGATGAGATTTGGGCAACACCGACCGGTGTAAGTAAGGGTTACATGACTCCCGACATGCTAATCAAGGTAAATTCTGATGGAGCTATATTAGAAGGAACCTGGAAGCCATCGTCCGAACTAAAGATGCATTTGCGTGTTTACAAGGAAAGACCCGACGTAAGAGCTGTCGTTCATGCACATCCTCCAACAGCTACGGGGTTTGCTATAGCGGGTATACCACTCGACAAGTATACTATGCCTGAGGCAATACTGTCACTTGGGAATGTTCCGCTTACGCCATATGGAACACCGTCAACAGATGAGATTCCGAACGCGGTTAGCCAATACTTGCAGAATCATGATGCGTTCTTACTTGCAAACCATGGGGCCTTAACAGTTGGTTGTGATCTTATGACAGCGTATTTCAAGATGGAAACAATGGAGTTTTATGCCAAGATTAGTCTAGTGGCTAGGTTGCTTGGTGGTGAGAAGGAGCTCAACAATCACCAGGTTGAGAAGCTCATGGATATTAGACAAAACTACAACTTAACAGGAAGACATCCCGGGTATACATGTAAATCAGCCGAACTATGATATAAATTGACTAAACTATGATGTAAAACGGTTGAACCTCTTATTAATCAGCTGATGCATGATGTAAGCAACCAACCTAGGATGTAAGTATACTGACTAATACCAGGCTATCTTTTGATTCAAAAACGTTGGAGGGAATAATGCTTGCTATTGAAAGAAGAAAGAAGATAACTCAAATTATTAATGAAAATAAAAGCATATTGGTTACAGAGCTAAGCAAGCTTTTTGAAGTAACAGAAGAAACTATTCGTAGGGACCTCGAAAAGCTTGAGAAACAAGGGATACTTGTAAGGACTTATGGGGGAGCAACCTTGGTAGAAGAAATAGCAGGTGAAGTTCCTGCCGAGCAGCGACAAGTCATTAACTCAGAGGGCAAGGACATAATAGCGTTTGAGGCCTCAAAGCTGATAAAGGACGGGGAAACAATATTTTTGGATGCAAGTACAACGGCATACTTCATGGCCAAGTATATCAAAAGCCTTA
>JAEZIU010000272.1 GCA_023436485.1 Bacillota bacterium
GTATATATCTTCAAAGCTGCCAGAGGCAGGCGTTGGTGTATATTATCATAGTGTAGTAGGTGATAATCCCGATAGATTGGAAGAATGCTTAAAACTTGCATTGGAGCGGTGTGACATTGTCATTACAACAGGCGGTCTGGGGCCCACACAGGATGATTTGACAAAGGAGACTATATCACGGGTCTGTGGTAAAAAGCTGGTTGTTCATGAAGAGAGCCTTAATAAAATCAAAAACTATTTCAGCAGACTTGGAAAACAGATGCCGCAAAATAATGAAAAGCAAGCGTATATGCCGGAAGGTTGCATATTACTTAAAAATAATAATGGTACTGCACCGGGATGTATGATAGAAATGGGCGAAAAAGTAGTTGTAATGCTTCCTGGCCCGCCGGTAGAGATGAAACCAATGTTTATGGATTATGTTATGCCATATTTCAAAAATAAGGGCGATTATTCTCTGGAATCAGTAATTTTAAGGGTTTTTGGTATTGGCGAATCGGCAATGGAAACAAAAATAATGGATCTGATTGATGGCCAGACAAACCCGACTATTGCTACGTATGCCAAGGAAGGCGAGGTTACAATAAGGGTAACTGCCAGTGTTCCTAAAGGCGAAAGTGCGGAAACCATTCTGATACCTGTTGTAAATGAGATAAAGAGAAGAACCGGAGACAATCTGTACTCTGACAAGGATGAAACTTTGGATGCAGTGGCGGCAGGACTTCTTTTGAAAAACAGTATTACAATAGCAACTGCCGAGTCCTGTACCGGAGGCCTTATTTCAGAGAACCTTACCGACATTCCCGGTATTTCCCGGGTATTTATGGGGGGAGCCGTAACATATTCCAATGAAGCAAAAATGGAATACCTTGGTGTAAAAGCACAGACACTGGAGGCTTATGGAGCAGTCAGCCGCGAAACAGCTGTGGAAATGGCTGAGGGTATCAGGAATAGGTTAAAGACTAACATCGGGATATCAGTTACGGGGATAGCAGGGCCTGACGGCGGAACTGCCCAAAAACCTGTTGGATTGGTCTATATAGGCCTTTCAAGCGACAGCGGTACAGTTACAAAGGAACTTAGGCTTTCTGGAAACAGAAAGAAAATCAGGACGGTTACTGCACTGAATGTGTTTGACTTAATACGAAGACATATTTTAAAGCTGGACATGGATCTTTGATAATTGACACACAAGAAAAGGACTGCAAATAAGCAGTCGGGAGGGTTAAAGTTGAGTTCAAATAATAAAAAATTAACAGGTGCCGCAATAATAGTAATGGCATCGTTGGTTGTAAGCAGAATAACGGGTTACCTGAGAACTATTTTGATAAACAATCTGCTTACGGCATCACAGTCTGATTCATTGTTGGCAGCGTTCAGAACAACTGATTTGATGTACAACTTATTAATCGGAGGAGCAATATCTGCCGCACTTGTTCCTGTATTATCGGGATACATTGCTAAAAACGATGAAGAAGACGGCTGGAAAGCCATAGGAACTTTTGTAAATGTTGTATTTGTAACAATGATCGGTATATGTATACTTGGAGTAATTTTTGCTCCTGCTGTTGTATCTATGACTGCGTCAGGATTAACAGGTGAAAAAAGGGAGCTGACAATACAGCTTACAAGGATACTTTTTCCGTCAGTAGGGTTTATGATGCTGGCAGGAATAACAAATGGAGTGCTTTATTCTTATAAGAGGTTTGCATCCGCTGCATTTGCACCGTCAGTGTACAACCTTGGAACAGCACTGAGCATATTCATACTTAGCAGGTTTGGTGTAAGATATGTGGCATTTGGTGTATTGGCAAGTGCCATAGTATACTTCATAATGCAGATATCATTTGCATGGCCCAATTTGAAGTACTACAGACCCAAAATTCTTTGGAAGAATCCGGGATTCAGAAGGCTGTTCAAGCTTGCAGTACCATCTCTTGCAGCATCTGCCATAGCACAGATAAATATACTCATTTCGCTTAACTTTATATCAATGTTCAAAAATGACGGAAGTATCACGGCTTACTATAATGCAAATGATTTGTGGCAGCTGCCCTACGGCATATTTGCCATGGGTCTGGGAACCGCAATATTGCCAACACTTTCAGAAAAACTTGCACTAAAGAAGGTGGGAGAGTTTAAAGAGATACTCAACAACGGGTTTAAGACAATACTGTATCTGATAATACCGTCTTCAGTGGCATTTATAGTACTTTCACAGCCGGTTGTCAGCGTTGTGTACAAATGGTCTCAAGTTATCGGAAAAGAACGAATCGTAACGGCGGGCAGCATATTACTGCTGTTTACGGCTGCAATGATAGCCCAATCAATGTTAGCTCTTCTGAACAGGGCTTTTTATGCGGATAATGATACCAAGACACCTCTTTACATAGGTACGGTATCTATTGCACTGAACTTTGTATTCTGTTACATATTCATGAAAGCCACAGACCTGGGCCCCGCCGGTATGTCATTGTCATATTCTATACAAAGTGTAGTAAATATGGCTATTATGATGGTGATTATATCGAAACGAATGAATGGAATGGGATGGAAGAAACTGTTGAAATATTCTCTAAAGCTGTTGGGTGCTGCGGCAATTATGGGGGTAATACTTTTTACGATGAACAAATTTATCCCTGTTAATTTCACAAAGCCTTTTGCAATGCATTCAAAATTGATTGAAATAGCAGCGTTGGGAATAGAAATTGTAGTAGGAGCATCGGTTTATTTTGCATTTACTATGTTTTTTAAGATTGAAGAGGCGGTTGCTGCTAAGGACAAGCTTATTGGCAGAATTAAGCGCTTAGTTAAAAAATCATAAGTAAAAAAATAATTTTTAACAGTTGACTATAAATAAAATAAAATATATAATTAAAAAGAACAAATGTTCGAACGATAAAGGAGGTCACCCCGTGTTAGAAAAGAAAAAAGCATTAGAGATGGCTTTGGGCCAAATAGAGAAGCAGTTTGGTAAAGGCGCGGTAATGAAACTGGGCGAAAATTCCCATATGAATGTTGAATGTATTCCTACAGGGTCCATGAGCCTTGATTTGGCACTTGGAGTCGGAGGAGTTCCCAGAGGAAGAATAGTTGAAGTCTTCGGGCCGGAGTCATCAGGTAAGACAACTGTTGCTCTGCACATTATTGCGGAGGCTCAAAAAGCTGGTGGCGAGGCTGCTTTTATTGACGCAGAACATGCCCTCGATCCTGTGTATGCAAAGAAACTTGGGGTTGATATAGAAAATCTGATAGTATCACAGCCTGATACAGGTGAACAGGCTCTTGAGATAACAGAAGCACTTGTAAGAAGTGGTGCCATAGATGTTATTGTAGTTGACTCTGTTGCTGCTCTTGTACCTAAGGCAGAAATTGATGGAGAAATGGGTGATTCCCATATAGGCTTACAAGCAAGGCTTATGTCACAGGCACTGAGAAAATTGGCCGGTGTTATTAGTAAATCAAGGACAACCGCGATATTCATTAATCAGCTTCGTGAGAAGGTTGGTATAATGTTTGGTAATCCAGAAACTACGCCTGGTGGTAGGGCATTAAAGTTCTACTCCTCCGTAAGGCTTGATGTCAGAAGAATAGAAGCTATTAAACAAGCAAACGAAATTGTGGGTAACCGAACAAGAGTAAAGGTTGTTAAAAACAAAGTTGCTCCTCCTTTTAAAGAAGCGGAGTTTGATATCGTTTATGGTCAGGGTATATCAAGAGAAGGCAGTATACTTGATATTGCTGTAACTATGGATATTGTCAACAAGAGCGGAGCGTGGTTCTCATACAACGGTCAGCGTATTGGACAAGGCCGTGAAAATGCAAAACAATATCTAAAAGAAAATATCGCTATGTGCAGTGAAATTGAGAAACTTATCAGAAGCAACTTTACTGTGACTGCTGGTCCACAAACTAAAGAGTCTGAAGAAGACGAAGATATTGCACTTGATGAAATTGAATAAATAATTAGAGTCATTATAAGGCATGCTTGAGGGACTAATTCCCCACAGGTGTGCCTTATATATAGGTGTGGATTTACTATCTGGAATATTAATCGGAGGCTGTTATGAGGATTACATCAATAGAAAAAAGTGATAAGAATAAATCTATGGCAAGTGTCTGCATTGATAACAAGACAGAGTTTGTATTGCCGTTGAAACGTATTGATGCCCTTAACCTTACCATTGATAAAACAATTGAGCAGGAAACACTGGATTACATACTTAAATATGAGGTCTATGCAGCCGCAAAGAATGCAGCGGTAAAATATCTCTCTCTAAAGCTCAGAACTTCATTTGAATTAAAAGAAAAGCTTAGGGAACTGGGATATGAGGAGGCTACAATAAATAAGGTGATAAATGATTTAACTGAAATAGATTACATAAATGATTATAAATATGCCGTTAAGTACATAACCGAAAAAACAAAGCTGAAGCCAAAGTCTATAAAGCTATTGGCAATGGAACTGGATTATAAGGGGATTCCTGACGATATAATAAACAGTGTGATTGAGGAACTAAGCCCTGATGATGATGAGGTAGCCCTTGGATTACTAAAAAAAAGATACTCAAAATTTAAAGAGTTTGATGAAATTTTGATTAAAAAAATGAAATCTTATCTTGCAGGCAAAGGATTCAATTATAATCAGATTTCAAAAGCAATAAGTAAATATATACCAGAAGACTGATGTGATGCGGATTTTAACTGCAAAAATAATTAAATATTTGCAAATTATTTACCTAAAACATTGACAATCTGTAATTATTATTAAATAATTTTTAATAGAACTTTTAAGATTATTCAACACAAATCTATGAACTTTAAATCGAAATATGGAGGGCTTTAGGTGAAAAAAAAGATAGGCATCATCTCATTGGGATGCCCCAAAAATTTGGTAGACAGCGAGATAATGCTTGGTATGCTGTCAAATGCAGATTATGAAATTGTAAATAACAAGGAAGATGCTAATGTACTTATAGTAAATACATGCGGATTTATTGAATCCGCTCAGCAAGAGTCCATAAATACAATTTTAGAAATGGCAGATGAAAAGGGACGCAATTGTGAGGTACTTATAGTTACCGGTTGTATGGCAGAAAGGTATAAAGAAAAAATACTTGAACAGATACCGGAAGTGGATGCTGTACTGGGTACCGGTAATTATAAAGAAATAGCGGAAGTAATTAATCTAGCTTATATGGGAGAAAAGACAGTATCTTATGGAAAGCTGGACGAGACGGATTATCTTGATGAAGAGAGAGTAATTTCATCAGCTAAACATTCTGTTTACTTAAAAATATCAGAAGGATGCGACAATCGCTGCACATATTGTATAATACCATTTCTCAGAGGTAAATACAGAAGTCGCAAAATCGAGTCATTAGTTAGAGAAGCTGAGCTTTTGGCTCAAAAAGGTACTAAGGAAATAATTATTGTCGCACAGGACAGTACTCTCTACGGTATTGACTTATATGGCAAAAAGATGCTTACCGAGTTAATCAGAAAGATATCGGACATTAGTGGAATAGAGTGGATAAGGCTTTTGTATTGCTACCCTGAGGAAATAGATGATGAGCTGATTGAAGAAATAGCTAAAAATCCAAAGGTTTGCAAATACCTTGACATACCAATTCAGCATGCTTCCGATAGAGTATTAAAGCAAATGGGAAGAAGAGGTACTATATCGGAAATTCGTCAGGTACTGAATAAATTGCGAGAAAAAGTAAGCGGTATTACAATTAGGACATCACTGATTGTTGGATTCCCAGGTGAGACAGAGGAAGATTTTGAAGAATTGATTGCTTTTGTAAAGGGATTCAGGTTGGATAGAGTAGGTGTATTTACTTATTCAAAAGAAGAAGGTACACCTGCGGCAAAGATGAAAAGCCAAATACCAAAGCATATTAAAATAAAAAGGCAAAAGAAGATTCTCGAGCTTCAAAATTCGATTAGCAGGGAAATAAATCAAGGCAGGAATGGAAAAGTTTACAAAACAATAGTTGACGGTATTGCCGATGATGGTATATTCTATTATGGACGTACTTATGCGGAAGCTCCAGAGATTGACGGGGTGATTTATTTTACCAGTCCCGATGAGCTTTCAATAGGAAGTTTTACAGATGTAAGGATTCTTAATACCGAAGATTATGATTTGATAGGAGAGGTCATAAATGAATTTACCAAATAAAATAACCATTTCGAGAATATTTTTAGTTCCATTATTTATGATTTTTGTTATACCAATTCCTGATGCTACTGTTAATTTCCAGCTTTTGTCTTTCTTGAAGGATGAAATGCTGTCAGTAAATAATTTTATAAATAATTATGGTAGTTACGTTGCTGCGGTAATATTTATATTGGCTGCAAGTACCGACGGGGTTGACGGGTATATTGCCAGAAAACATAAACTTGTTACTTCTTTTGGAAAATTTCTTGATCCTATAGCCGATAAATTATTAATTACTGCTGCATTGATTGCTCTGGTTCAGCAACAGGTTGTAACCGGATGGGCGGCTATGATTATAATATCCAGGGAACTTTTAGTTACAGGACTGCGTTTAGTTGCCGCAGGAGAAGGCCAGGTTATTGCAGCAAACAAGTCAGGAAAAGTTAAAATGGTATTCCAAACTATTGCAGTTTCGGTTTGTCTTTTAAAGAATTGGCCATTCTCAATATTTACAGATGTGCCGATTGACTCCTACCTGATGTTCATCGCTGTTGTAGTAACAATATATTCAGGAATAGATTTTTTTGCAAAGAACTTAAAAATACTCAAATCGGGCGGTATGTAAAAACAATCATTTATATTGATATACAAAAGTAGCCGTAGGAAACTGCGGCTATTTATTATGTCTTCAAGGCATAGCGATAGTGCAATATGCTAAAAGGCCAAATTGAATAAAAAGAGGTTTACGTAAATTAAATATTAGTACCTTCGGGAAATTTAATATTATCAGAAAATAGTTGCAATAATACTAAAGTTAATATATAATCCTATTATCAGCAATTAGTATCTGGTAATAATTATAGATAATAATTATAAGGGGTGGTTGTAAGTGAGTAGATCGTCTTCTCACAAACAGCAAAGGCAAA
>JAEZIU010000305.1 GCA_023436485.1 Bacillota bacterium
AATGTATGGATGTTGAGTAGCAAGCACATTAACAGGGTTTCCTATTAACCATTCAGCAAATTCCCTTGTTACATCTTCAGGTTTAAGTTTAGATAAATCTATATTACCGAATTTCCCCAACCCACTAGTTACATTTTCATTTTGCTTTGGCTTATTAGTATCCTTGTAATAATTGTTTGTCTGGTTATGGACTGAAACCGTTTGACTATATCCATTAACATTAACCTTTTGGGTTGCCGTTATTTGCCCATTTTTAACCGTTGTATCAATAGAGTATGTTACATAGGGATTCTTACTTGTGCTTTTACTAAACATGTTATCAAATTTTTCATTATCAATTACTATTTTACCATTTACATTTTTATAATTTGATGTTTTAAATTCATTTCTAACCCCATTAATTGTTACGACAGCAACTTTTTTTTCAGAATCCCATATCGCTGTTCCTCCCGCTGCTTTAGCCAAATCTGTCAAATAAGCATTTGTATGTCCACTCGGGTCATAATACATCACAGGCTCGTTATGGCAATACGTATACAAATTCAAGCTCAGTGGGTCATCTGCCTCACCTGTATATGTATCCTCAGTCATAAACCTCGCTATCTTGCTGTCATAATAACGGGCATTCAGGTAGTAGAGGTCTGTTTCCTTGTCATATTGGTAGCCGGCATAGGTTATATTGCTGTCTATTCCCGTATGTTCAATTATGTTTCCGAATGCATCATACCTGTAACTGGCCATGATATTTCCGTTTTCACCTATCAAGGCTGTTACATCGGCATGTCCGTTGTACAGATAGAAAGCTGTATCCAAATCTGTTTTTCTTGATAGAAGGTTTGTGCCATATACATTTGCTGCAATCTGCTTTCCGGTTTCATCAGTCTCCAATATTACCTTATCTTCCTCATACAGGTATTCTACTGTCGTGCTGCCTTCAGTCTTCTCTACTCTGTAGCCGTCACCGTTATATTTGTATGTAGAGGTTACATTGGATAGAGTCTTTACCAATTGGTTCCAATCATCATATTTATATGTGGTCTGGCTATGCTTTCCCGGCTGGCCGCTGACAGTTCCGGTAATGCCTGATGTACCTCCCGATGGAGTACTTTTTGTAACGGACTGCTCCTTAGAGATCATATTTCCGTTGGCATCATAGCGGTATACTATCCTCTCTGTTTCTCCTCCTTTGTTTGCAACTGTCTTTGTGAGCCTGTTTTGCTCATTATATGTGTATACTGTGGTTACGGATTCCTTACCGTTTTTCACAGTCTCTGTCATCCTGTTTCCTGCTTTGTCATAGCTGTATGCCGTTGTTTTTCCCGGCTCGCTTACTGTGTCAAGCCTGTTAAGACCGTCATAAGTAAAGCTGGTAGTTCCTTTGTCGATTCCGTTGACTAACTCATGCTTGGAGGTTTGATTATTGGCTGCATCATATGTATATGTGTAGTCATCCAGTACACTTCCGTCTGATTTACGGTTTATAAGCTCCTTTAGAAGGTTATTACCGTAATATGTGTAATTTTCGGTTACACCATTTGGGTAAGACACACTTTTTTTACTTCCGTTTCCATAGTAACCGTAAACCGTGGTTTTACCTTCTGCAGTTACAGCGGACAATCTTCCGGCCTTGTCCATTATTTTAAGTGTGGTATTTCCCTTTGGATCAATTGTTTTTTCAGCTGTACATCCTTGGTCTACACCCTCGATTATATCGTAGGTATATAAGGTCTTTCCAAAAACAGGTACTTCCTTTGACAAGACTCTTCCAAGCTCATCATACGTTCTTACTGTAGTCCCGGTACTATCTGTCATTGTGAGTTGGTTGCCATTTTTGTCATAGGTGTAGTTGACACTGCTACTGTCTGTGGAACGACTTAAAAGCCTCCCAAAGTTATCATATTCATAGTATGTAGTTTTCCCTTTTCTGTCAACCTGGGTTTTCATGCTTCCGTCTGCATAGTAGGTGTAGCTTTCAGTTCCTGCTTTGCTTGTCTCACCTTTGGGGTCTGTTTTCTTTATGAGCTTGTTGGCCACATTGTATTGGTATACAGTAGTATTTCCGTTTCCGTCAGTCTGTGTAAGCTTGTTGCCGTTCAAATCATATGTATAGCTTGTTGTTTCTCCTTTTGGGTTTACAACACTTTTAAGCCTGTTGAACTCATCATAGTTGTATGTAGTGACATTGCCTCTGCCATCAGTTTTTGTCCGTATGCTTCCGCAGTCATCGTAGGATTGGTTGCTTGTATGCCCCTCAGGGTCTGTTGTAGTCCATAACCTACCGTTTATGTCATAGGAAAATGTGGTTATATTCCCCGCTGCATCTATTGACTGATATTGGAGGTTATTTTTATTATATACAAGTTTCTGAACAGTTGTATATGGGTCTCTCTTTTCTATCAGTCTGTTTAACGGATCATATATATTTGTTGAAGTATTTCCTCTCCAGTCAGTAGTTGAGGTTTTGTTTCCATTTGCATCATAGGTGTAGCTGCTGGTTTGAATTTTACCTGAAACTACTACGGTTGTACTTATAAGCCTGTCCAACTCGTCAAATTGATTTTCAGTTGTAGTTCCGTTTGCGTCTGTCTCAAATCTCTTATTGCCGTTTTTATCGTATCTGGTGTATACTGTCACACCGTTGGTTTCTGTGGATAGAAGACTTCCCTGATTATCATATGTATAGGTTAATACCTTCCCGGTAGAATCCCATTGTCTTGCTTTGTTGCCGACTTCATCGTACTGTACCTCGATAGTGTTTGCTTCAATGGTATTATCTCCCGGATAAACCGTTTTTCTTACCTTATCAAAGGAAGTGTATTCGTAGGTTGTAGTATTTCCATTGCCATCAGTCTGTTTTACAAGTCTTTCAGCCAAATCATATACGCTTGTTTTTAATAGCTGTTCAGCAGCATTTTGATTCTTTTTAATCTTTATTGTTTTTACATTTCCCCCACCGTCATATTCATAACAAGTCACAGCACCTTTTGCATTAGTTTCAGCTGTCCTTTTGCCAAGGGCATCATATTCATACATTGTTGTATATGGCAAAGCACGCTGTTTGGAAACAGCATCCAATACAGTAACAGGCAGGTTGGCAAGGTTGTATTTTGTTTCTGTTCCGTAGCCGGAATTTATTTTTTCATCAAGGGCTGTTCCACTTCCTGAATCGTATCCCTCCGCGCTCAACTCTTTAATTTTGTTACCGTTGTTATCGTACTTATATGTTTTTGTATAAACTGTAATCCATTGTTTTGTGGACGAATCCATATAAATATCTATTTTTGCTTTAACACGGTTCATTTTATCATAAACATATTGAACCCTGTTCATTTGATCAAGATTTTTTCCGACAACGTAATTTTTAGGAGAAACCTCGATTATTTTTCTTCCGGCTAAGTCATAATCATAGGCTGTAGCTCCGCCTTTAGGGTCCACTTGTTTTATCAGCTGCCCTCTTTGATTGTAGCTGTAAGATGTTGTGTTACCCTTTGCATCAGTATCAGTCAAAGGTTGTTCCGTTTCATAAAAATAGGTTTGACTGGTTTTGATTTCAACAGGATTTTTATTTTCATCAATTCCGGGTTGGCTTTGTGATAACTGTCTGTTAAGTTTATCGTATGTATATGTAGTAACTATACCTTTAGGATCGGTTATGGTCTCAACATTACCATTTTTTGTGTAAGTATAAATTGTTTTTAATACTTTATCAGAAGTATCATCAGGGCTGTTTCCATCTATTTCTCCAGCATTTACATGTACTTGCTTTTCAGTAACTTTTCCAAGATAGTTGTACTGATATTCCGTTATTTTTTTGTTTGTACTGTCTGTGTACACTTCATCCTTGATTTTATTACCATCTTCATCATAAGTGTAGTCAGTCCTTCTGCCGTCAGAGTCAGTTGATGATTTTATTTTGCCGTTTTTGTAATATGTAAAATAATTTCTGACAAAAGCCTCAGGAATAGAATAAAGAGCAACCTTATCTATACCGTGGCTTTCAGATATTTTGTTGCCGGTCTTGTCATAGTCGGTTTTACTATACGAATAATAAGTACTTCCTTTTGAAATTTCAAATGGTGTCCACTGTTCAGTCAGTCTATTCAAACCATCATATTTGTAATACGTAATACTTCCATTTTGTGAAGTTGAAAAGTTCACAGTACCATTAGGATTGTATGAGGTTTTAACTTTTGTTCCATCCGGATTCTGCCTTTCTATAAGCCTTTCTGCATAATCATATATTGATACCGTAACTGCCTTGTCAGTACTGTTCAAATATACGGTTTCAGTTATCTGTGTATGCCCGTCCTCCATTACGGAATAAGACTTTTCAGACAGTAGTATCTCAGCTGCAGTTGAATTATCTCTGAAATACGTTTTAACAGGTCTGTCCAGTACATCATATTCATACCTTGTTATAGACCCGTTGGGTTTCTTTTCTGTAAGGGTATTTCCATATATATCGTATGTATAGCTTGTAGCATTTTCCTCAGGGTCAGTCTCTTTTATCAACAAACCTTTACTGTCATATTGATATCTTGTACCCACACCAGTGTCACTGTAAGTGTCATTGGTAAGATTATCCTTGGACTGGTCGTACTCTACAGGAGATATTTCCTGAATTTTTCTTCCCAGACTATCGTATAAAACTCTGTTAGTTTCACCTTTACCGCCTATCAATGAAGATTTGATAATCTGACCGTTTTTATTGTAGTTAAATTCCGTTCTTACTTTTTTAGCAGATATCTCTGCTGTTTTCCACCCAATTTTATTATATTCATATGTAATTGTACTATTTTCAGGGTCTTTTATCGAAGCTGTATTACCGTAGCTGTCGTAGGTATACACAGTCATATTATGTTCAGGGTCTTCTACGGATTTTAATAGTCCGGCTGCACGGCAATTAAATTGTGAATTAGCATCATCGGCAGAGTAATATTCATAAGTGGTAATTGCGTACTTTTCCGGGTTGTTAATATCACTAACACCATCAATATATTCGTCTGTACCGTTTATTGGCTGAACCTTCTTAATAAGCTTAATCTTATTCTCATCATATATGTTATATGTAGTGTTTCCATTAGCATCTGTCTCAGTCAGCAAATTATTCTTAGCATCATAAGTATATTTCTTTATGCTATTATCAGCAAAATTTGTCTCCTTGACTACATTGCCCCTTTCATCTATGGTAAATTCCTTCCTATTACCGTTTCTGTCAGTTGTTGCCCTGACATCCCCGTATTGATTCCTGCCACCATATAAATAATATTGAGTCAAAGTACACCTTCCGTCAGGGTCCTGTACTTTGATAGTATACATGGATGAATCAAACCAGTATGTAGATACTCTTTTATTCTGGTCAGTAATTGTAGTCTTTTTGTTTAATACATCATAAGCATAATTAATAACATTCCCTAAAGAATCGACTGCCTGTGAAACCTTCCCTAGATTTTCACCTTCCGTATGATTATATGTCATTGTCTGTATAACATTTGTATTGTTATCCTTTATCTTATTTAAATAACCATATGAATCATACTCATAGTACATTTTGCTTCCCGCAGGGTCAGTTACGATTGAAAGGTTATCATTCCCATCATATTGGTATTTAACTATTCTGTTTTCTGCATCTGTAATATTATCTATCAGTGCCGGTTTATCCGTTCTATAATTAACGATATAGTCACGTCCAACCGTATCGGTTATTTTTGTGACCTTACCCTCTTTATTTACAGTTATTTGAACGGTATTTCCGTCCCGGTCCTTCATCCAGTTCAACCATCCATTTGTATCAAACCCGTATGTATACTGGTCTTTGGTAGTTAATACATATGTTCCGTCAGAGTTTTTTACTAATTGGCTCCTTGAATCCTCTGCAGTATATGTCTTTGCATCCTCGTTCAATCTATACCTCTCAACTGCTCCTGTAGGAAGTATTACAGTAACAAGGTCTGAACCCTTTGCACTACCTTCAAAACCGAAGGTCCATCCTCTTCCCATAGGTGTCCTTTTTTCATCGGATGAATTATAGGTCCTGCTTATATTCACATTGAATCCGGGAGCCGGAACACTCATGTCGTTAACAGTAAACGAATAGTTACCCGAACCGGGATTTACCCCACTTTCTCCATAGTGAATCCTGTTCTTTATTTTTGCCAACTGATCTTGGGTATACCATGAATCGATATCCCCCGCTTCCTGCCCCGGAGGTGCTGTATCTACATCATTCCCCGGGCCCATATAAGTATCCTTTTCAGGCTTTGTATCAGTCAGTGCCGCATACGCATCCAGTCTGCCTCCTGAAATAATTCCCTCCAGATTATCCCCGGGTACTGAATTCTGTTTTATCCTCTCTGCTATTTGAGATATTGAAATATCCGGTAGATAGCTTTTCAAGAGTGCTGCCGTACCTGTAACAAATGGTGCTGCTGCCGATGTACCGTTCAGGTAATCATATGTATTGTCAGAAGTGGTCGTAAGTATATTCACTCCGGGAGCTGCCACATCAACATTGTCTCCGTAGCTTGAAAAGTTTGCAAGAACACCCTTTGAATCTACAGCCC
>JAEZIU010000034.1 GCA_023436485.1 Bacillota bacterium
TATCCATTATTTTTACCCTCGTTATCTGTTAAAAATTCCACAATATACGTTAAATACTGCATTTATTTTAATACTTATAATTTGCTTTGTAAATGCTTTTATACTAAAAGAAAAATCTCTTCATATAATAATGAAAGGATTTTTCTTCCGGATACATCTTATTTTATTATAAATATATAGATTATTTATGACACCTACTGGCCTCAGGACATCCTGAACAACCACAGCCACAACTTGATTCACCATTTTTTCTCTGCCTTATTTTATGAATGATCACCCAGGCCATTAATCCAAAAATCACAGCAGATATTAAAATCGTTGCAAGATTATCTCTTAAATATTGTATCATATAAAACCCTCCAATTCCTAAATCAAGCACTTATACTTTTATTTTGCTTTAATTTTCCGACCTTTTTGTTTGGAAAGAATAAGAGCCACAGGCCGACAGTAATCACAATTAAAGCCGCTACTGTACCAACTCCAAATGAAACTGCTCCTGTAAGTAAACTACCTATTTGATAAATTATTAATGAAACAGCATATGCTAAAAGAGTCTGATATCCAACAGCAATAAAAGTCCATTTCCAACCACCCATTTCACGTTTAATAGCTCCTATTGCCGCAAAACACGGCGCACAGAGGAGATTAAACGCCATAAATGAGTACGCACTAACAGCAGTAAACATACCTGCAATACTTGCAAGAAGTGTCGGATCACTCTCACTAACCTCTCCTAAACCAAAAAGCACTCCGAAAGTTCCTACAACATTCTCCTTAGCAGCAAGGCCTGTTACTGCCGCAACAGAAGCCTGCCATGTACCAAAGCCTAAAGGCTTGAAAATCGGTGCAATAACATTGCCCACAGAAGCCAAAATACTGTTTCCTTCCCCAACCATTTTAAAACTCCAGTTGAAGTTGGAAAGGAACCAAATGAGCCCGCATGCTACAAAGATTACAGTACCGGCTTTTATAATAAATGCCTTTCCGCGTTCCCACATATGAATCAAAACACCCTTGCCACCGGGAACATGATATTGGGGAAGTTCCATAACAAACGGAGCCGGGTCGCCTGCAAAAAGTTTTGTCTTTTTAAGAATTACCCCTGATACTATCACCATTAAAATACCAAGAAAATATGTTGATGGAGCAACCCACCATGATTTATCCGAGAACATCGCACCAGCTATTAAAGCTATAATAGGAAGCTTTGCACTGCAAGGTATAAAAGTAGTAGTCATAATTGTCATTTTACGGTCTTTATCCTGTTCAATGGTTCTTGACGCCATTATACCCGGAACACCGCATCCTGATGATATAAGCATTGGAATAAATGATTTTCCTGAAAGACCAAACTTTCGGAAAATTCTGTCCATTATAAATGCTACACGAGCCATGTAACCGCAATCCTCTAAAATAGATAGGAAGAAGAATAAAATCATCATTTGAGGAACAAATCCAAGAACCGCGCCAACTCCTCCAATAATTCCATCAACAACTAGTCCCTGAAGCCAGTCTGCAGCCCCCACATTTGAAAGAAAAGTACTCACGGCAGGCTGTACCCAACTACCAAATAAAGTATCATTTGTCCAATCGGTTACAATCGTACCAAGCCAGGAAACGGAAACAAAATACACTATAAACATAATAGCTGCAAAAATAGGAAGTGCAAGCCATCTGTTGGTAACTATCTGGTCAATTTTATCTGATGGTGTCATGCCTACTCTTTTTTTATGTAAGCATTTCTTAATTACTTTTCCAATATAAAAATAACGTTCGTTTGTTATAATGCTTTCACTGTCATCATCCATTATTTCTTCACAGGCTGCAGTTATTTCTTCCATCTTTGATACAAATTCAGACTCAAGAGAAAGCTGCTCTAAAACCTTTTCATCACGTTCAAACAGTTTAATTGCATACCATCTGGAATACTGTTTACTTACAGACTCACCCACTATTTTCTCAATCTTATTAAGTGTACTCTCTACTTCATTTGAAAATGAATGTTGGGGAATTGTCTTTGTATTATTTTTAGCAATTTCAATTGTCTTTTCAGTTATCTCTTTTAAACCTATCCCCTTAACAGCAGATGTTTCAATAACTATACAGCCCAGTTCACTACTAAGCTTTTGAATATCAATCTTATCCCCGTTTTTACGGGCAATATCAATCATATTTAACGAAATGACAACCGGAATCCCTAATTCAACCAACTGTGTAGTAAGATAAAGATTACGTTCAATGTTGGATGCATCAACAAGATTAATAATAACGTCGGGCCTGTCATTTAAAAGATAGTTACGTGTAACAACTTCCTCAAGAGTATAAGGCGATAAGGAGTAAATACCGGGTAAGTCCATTATAATTACGTCCTTGTACCCTTTCAGTTTACCTTCCTTTTTTTCCACCGTAACACCGGGCCAGTTACCAACATACTGAGAACTACCTGTTAATTCATTAAACATGGTAGTTTTTCCACAGTTCGGATTTCCTGCAAGTGCGACTTTTATTGCCATTTTTCTTCCCCCTAAAACATAGTTAGTTTATGCTAACTATACTATTTAAAATATGCAGGGCTCAATTACCCTGCCTTTTAATCTACCATAATCATTTCAGCATCTACTTTTCTAAGTGACAATTCATATCCTCTGACAGTTACCTCTATTGGATCTCCAAATGGAGCAACCTTTCTTACAAATATAGGTGTACCTTTAGTAATTCCCATATCCATAATCCTTCTCTTGACAGCTCCTTCACCGCTTAGTTTCACAACCGTCACAGTATCGCCAATCTTTATGTCTCTAAGAGTTCTCATAGTACTTCCTCTTTTCTATATATCATTCATACAATAATTCTGTTGGCCATTGCTTTATCTATTGCAACTCGGGCTTCCTTTACATTCACTATCATATTACCGCCAATCTCCGAAATAACCGTTACATTTCCACCCACCACAAATCCCAAACTTTCCAAGAACTTTTTAGTTTCATCCTTACCTCTGATTGCCTTTATTGAATTCATTTCACCTAAAGAAACCATAGTTAATGGCATTTGAATCACTCCTTTTAGTTAGCAACAACTAACAAATTGCTTGTAAAATAGTTAGCACTAGCTAACTTCATATTCGAGTTTACCACTGCTAACTACCTTTGTCAATATTTTTTACTTCAAACTCTTTTACATATAGTTAAATGCCACAAGAGAAACCTTGATTAAGGGTTCTCTTGTGCTATAATTATAGAATTAGAATAATTGATTATATTGGTAATAATATGGAGGCTGTTAGATGTTTAAGTTACAGGAGTCTGGTGAAAATTATCTTGAAACTATATTAATTCTTAAAAATAGAAATGGAAATGTTCGCTCAATCGATATTGCAAATGAATTAGGCTATACAAAGCCTAGTATAAGCCGAGCAATGACTATACTTAAAAATGCAGAGTACATTACCATAGACGATAATACAGGATTTATAACACTCACAGATGCCGGTTACAATATTGCAAAGGCTTTGTACGAGCGTCATGAAATATTGTCCGGTTACTTAATTTCGATCGGGGTATCCCCAGAAACAGCAGCACAAGACGCGTGTAGGATTGAACATGTAATAAGCCAGGAAACCTTTGAAAAAATAAAAAAAAAGCTAACGCATAATTAAAACACTTCTAATTCGCTAAAGTAATTAACATATCAAACCATTTCCATATATTTATTATATGTACTTTATATTACCAACCCTATTACTAACCCTTAGCAAAACAATTTGATTCCTCATTTGTAGTATTCGTTACACAAAAAACAAAGCCTCAAGCAATGAGCTTGAGGCTTTCATATAAATCTGGCAGAGACCTACTTTCCCGGGCCGTTTCCAGCCAAGTATTATCGGCACTGAGATGCTTAACTGCCGTG